>JAEZFR010000184.1 GCA_023417285.1 Bacillota bacterium | reverse complement strand
ATATAAGATTACTTATATATTTCACTCTATGAGGGGTGGTTAAGTTGATTTCGATAAATAATATTATAGAGTATAAAGGTAGGATTATTAAGGGTGGGGATAGTTATTTGTATATCCCGCCGAATGTTTCTTTACGTTCTTATATATCGCATTATTGTATATCATTTCCGAATCAGGAAATCATGCCGAACAAATATACGGCTTTACCATCTGCAAGTTCACTTTTATGCGTATTTATAAATAACGGAAAAATCAATACCTATTATAACGGCACTAATACAAAAGCCGTAGTTGTCGGCGAATACGCTAATAAAAACGATATGCTTCTATTAATCAAATTCCGTGCAGGAGGGTTTTTTCCTTTTTACGGATTTAATCAAAATGAGTTTATTAACTCGTCATTGGATTTTAGCTGTATTGATAAAACTATTTCAGATGAAATCGAGAACGCAATAGTGAAATCAGATCAAATTAATGAGCTAATTACAATGCTAGATTATATATTTTTAAGCCATTTGAAAAATGACAGCAATGACTCTATAAGTGGCGCAATAAAAATAATAACAGAAAATAACGGAAATATAACAGCCAAGAAACTCTGCGAGGAAATGCTTTACAGCGAAAAGCATATAAGACGGTTGTTTTTACAGCATATCGGCACTTCACCAAAAAAGTTCTCACGAATTGTACGGGTTAATTACGCGTCATGGTTATTGCAAAAAAATCCGCTATGCTTTGCCGATGTAATCGAAAGAGCGGGGTTTTTCGACCAAGCACATTTTATTCATGATTTTAGAGATGTTTTTAATCTAACGCCGAGCGAGTATATTAATAACAAGTCCGTTTTTTACAATACAGATTCTTTTTAATATTGTTATAATAAAAGAAAATTAAATGAAAGGCGGCATTATTATGAATGATCATATGAAAATTGTAGAAAAAGCAAAAAAAATTATCGCAGAGAGCGGTGCAATGTACATAGCATATATACGCGAGGATGGTTATCCCCGTGTCAGCACAATTTCGATGATGAAAGCAAACGGGATTAAAACAATTTTTACGTCTACCGCAATAGATGGGTTAAAAACGCAACGCATACAAGCTAACCCAAAGGTAAGCCTGTGTTTCCACAATGGACTTGATAATATTACGCTTACCGGGACTGTTGAGGTCACACAAGACAACAAATTGCGAGAGGAATTGTGGGAAGATTGGTGTTTAGAACATTTTCCCGATGGCCCAACGGGCGAAAGATTTTGTATTTATGTTTTTACAACCGAAGAAGCGACTTTATGGATAGACGGAGAAGCAGCGGAGATGAAAGGTTATGAGTTAGTAGATTTTTAATCTGTGTTATCGTATGTTATAAGCATAGTCATATCTCTATTGAGAGTATGGAATATAATTGGTCATAATAAGGATGTTGTGCATATAATATCCTTATTTTTCTACTTCGCTTACATCGACCATAATTTTTGGCTTAATTGCTTAACATGAAAACCCAGAAATGCTGTCAAGGCAAGGGTTCCAGCCTTGACGGCATTTCTGGGTTTTTATATAATTCCTGGTTTTAAAATCAGCAAATTAAACTACAGTCTCTTTTAGTCTATCTTTAAGATCTTTCATTTTAGTTTCTATTGTTGAGATTACTTTTTTAAACGCTTCATCACTCTTACCGGTAGGATCCTTCAATCCCCAATCTTCCCTGTGTTTACATGGAAGATAAGGACATTCCACATTGCACCCCATTGTTATTACGATATCTACTGGTGGTATTTCATCAATCAACTTTGAATATTGAGTTTCCTCCATATCAATACCATAAAGTTCTTTCAATAAGCGTACTGCAGCTTGATTAATTTGTGGTTTCGTTTCTGTGCCAGCAGAATAACTTTCAAATATATCACCTGCAAAGTGCTTACCAAGTGCTTCAGCTATTTGACTTCGGCATGAATTATGAACACAAATAAATGCAACCTTTGGTTTATTACTCATTAGCCATACCTACTTTCCTGCATTTTCTGGAAACCAGTGACTGGTATGATTCGCTATCTTTACTAATATCAACATAACAGGCACTTCTGTTAGAACTCCTACTATGGTAGTAAGGGCAGCTGGACTTTGCGTTCCAAACAAGGCAATCGCGACGGCAACTGCCAGTTCAAAAAAATTAGAGGCACCAATCATGCCGGCAGGGGCTGCAATCTCATGAGGAAGTTTTATAACCTTGCTTGTTAGATATGCAATGAAAAAGATTAGGAAAGTCTGTATAATCAGTGGTACAGCAATTAGAACAATATGCAATGGATTATTTAGAATTACATCACCCTGGAATGAAAAGATTATGATTAAGGTTAGTAATAGGCCTATGGTGGTGACATTCCCAAACTTTGGTATAAAACTATTTTCAAAATAATCGAGTCCTCGCTTTTTCGTTATATAATTACGAGTAAATATACCACCAGCTAGTGGGATAACAACAAACAATACGACAGATAAAATAAGTGTGTTCCAGGGTATGGTCACACCGCCCACACCTAAAAGGAACGCTACAATAGGCGTGAAAGCTATGAGAATTATTAGATCATTTGTTGCTACTTGCACGACTGTATAAGCCGCGTTTCCTTTGGTTAAATAGCTCCATACAAATACCATCGCTGTACATGGCGCCGCTCCTAGAAGTATTGCTCCCGCAAGGTAGTCCCCAGCTAATTCAGCCGGGATAAGTGATTTAAAAATCACAAAGAAAAACAGCCATGCAATACCGAACATAGTAAAAGGCTTTATTAACCAATTGGTTATCCAAGTGACAAAAAGTCCCTTAGGATTTTTCCCTACATTTTTAATACTTTGAAAGTCTACTTTTAACATCATTGGATATATCATAAGCCAGATTAAAATAGCCATCGGTATCGATACATTTGCATATTCAAATTGCCCCAAGAAATTAGGAATTGATGGAAGGAATTTCCCAATAAGTACACCAACAACCATACATAAGATTACCCATAGGGTCAGGTACTTTTCAAAAAAACCAATACCAACATTTTTCTTTTTATTCATAATCATTCACACTCCATTTCAACAGCATCCATCGCCGCTTGAACAATCACAACTTGGCTCGCTTCCTGTAAGCCAACCCATAATCACGGCTGCCGCACAGCCCACTCCAGAATCAACATTAATGGCATTTACAGGACAATTCTTAGCACAAGCCCCGCACTCCATACAGCTGTCTTTATCTTCAATCCGCGCTTTCTTTTCGTTCACACTGAAAACCCCATGAGGACAAACCTCCGCACATCTTCCGCAACCGATACATCTTTCATCAGACAGAGCAAGCGTTGCTACATTTCTCAAATATCTATGTTTCATAGTATCCTCCTTTATGCCAAGACGCTATTTACCAACAACAATACAAGCCCTACTACGGATGAAATAGCCATAAGTGGCACAGCAATTTTCATTTCTTTGATAACACCGGAAAAGGATGTATAGGTTGACGAGCCAGTGAAATTCATCGACAAATAAGCTGACAATGATGGCAATACAAGCAAATAGCCTATAGCAAGTAGCAGGGATCCGGGAATAAAGCAGCCACTATACCAGATAAATCCTAATACCCATAACAACCCCAGTAACCAGCCCTTCCATGCGAAGGCTCTGCCGGGAATCACCGGAAGTAGCAAAGGTGTGATGACAGTTCCCGTTATCACTGCTCCCGTATAAGCAATGAAATCCGCAAGCCCAAAAGGTCTTGCAACGAACAGGTTTAGGAGAAATAATATACCAAAAACCATCAGTGAAGACTTTGCGGCAGATACCAGCTCCACTGGAGTGAGAACCAATCTGTCCCAAAAGGTAAATTTCACGGTACGCATTTCTTCAGTAGCTTTAAAGCCTGAATCGTTAAATGTCTTTATATCCTTCGCTCTCACAGGTCCGTAAACCACAGAAAATCCAGTTTGCTTTGTCACTTCGTGAGCACTCACACCAGGGGCACCTAACTGTGGCAAAATCAATTTCCTGTGGGATACTATCTCCGACAGCCCTGTTATCGATATACGGTTTACTATCTCATCTGTTCCAAATGTACCTTTACCAGCAGCGCACCAAACATTGATACCCTTTGTGTCAAGTATCAAAATCCAACAATTCAGACCTGATAACTCTTTCCTTAAGGAATCAAATGTGAGCTTGTAGTTCGCACTTACCAGCACAGGAGATGAATGATCAGGCTTACCTACAGCGTAGAGTCCCGGATTTATCTTGTAATTCATTCTACCGATGCCCCAACGCACCTTCCACGCTCCGAGTATATCTTTAAAGCAAAGATTAGTTGAAACCACAGGCACACTGCCTTTAGGAGTATGTATTTCACCGGTTACCCATTTATCATTTCTATCATATTGTGTGATGGTTTCTGTGTTGCAACAACGATCGCCTGAGCAGCAACAGGACTTCTCATTACTCATTCTCATC
>JAEZFR010000168.1 GCA_023417285.1 Bacillota bacterium | reverse complement strand
GTCTATAGTAACATGAGATATACCTTCTTATCCCCATCTTAAGAATTAATAATATAAAGTAAAAACACCTTGATACACTGTAAAATCAAGCCTTTACAGCTTTTTGTTATGGTGTAAAATTCGTATAAAAGTAACTGGATAGGCGGTGAAACCTGTGAGGACAGAAATTAAATATATTAATGGTATTAAAGTAATTAATACGTTGCCTAAAAAAGCTACAGATGAAGAACGAGAGCAATTTTTATATGATTTTAATAAACTATTAGACAGTATTATTAGAAAACAAAAATCTGCTTCTAATTGAAGAGCAAAACATAGTGGAAGGAAATTTTTTGATTTTTACAGATGTAAAGCTCCAAGAAATCTCATTACAGGACATGCAAAATAATCAACTCGACATTATGGGGCAATTGCAGACCTGTATACTATTATTGGAGGTGGTATAGATGGCTAAGTTTTTTACAATCTTATTAAAGCAAAAAGAAGAACAATAGATGATGTACCTATGAATTTGAGGGAGCAGGTTTTACTACATTACATATTATGGAATTGTAAAGAGGTTTTTTTATAATATATACTCTGATAAATTTACTAATTATTTTACTTTATTCCATAAAGTGGTATAATGTGATAATGATTTGTAAGTTTGTGGGAGGTATTAATATGAGTATTAAGGATGATATGGATGAATCAACAAGAATACTTGAAGGAATAAAAAATTATGATAATGATGGCTTTGCGAATCAACTTAAATATTGGTTAAAGGAACTTGAATTCTTTTATAATAAAGTAGTGCCAGGTCAAACTCGTAATCCTTCTAATTCTTTTTACGAAATTACTAAATCAATAAGACCAAATGAAGGACAAGTAGCATTTTTTAATCTGCGTAGGGGCTATCCTAAAGAAGTATATGATGGTCACTATTGTTATATTTTAAAAGATTTTGGAGTTAAATACTTAGTAATCCCAACGACTTCCGTAAAAGATAAATCAGAGGCTAATCCAGAATTTGAATTTGATATTAAGATGAAAAATTTTAAAAATGAATTAATCTCCAGACTTCAAATTTCCGATATGAGAGCTATTGATGTTCAACGATTTAATGAAAAAAGATCTGTATATGATGTGAAAACAGATAAAAGAATAATTGTTAACGAGATACTACGAATACTTTCATTAAATATTGACACAATAAATAAAGAAGAGTAATATAATATATAGAAGTAATAATTAAAAAAACCTTTTATTAGGCAAGCTTTCAAAAAACCCTTAAATGGGCAAATTTAAAATATTTAGAAAAGAGACCACCTAACCAGTGGTCTTTTTTCATACTACATATAAATGTAAATTTATGTTATAATATAAACCATCTTATTATATATCAGAGGTACATATGCTGAAATGTTTAATAGAAGGTAAAGAGCTTTTAGCTTCAGAACTAAAAGATAGTTATGGAGTTTACAAAGACAATGAACGTGAACAAATAAGACTGCAAGGATACAATAATAATTTATTTTGTCCTTGTTGCAATGAGCCAGTTAGATTAGGCGCAGGAAATATTCGTGAGCCTTATTTTGCTCATAAAGATATTAAGCAATGCATATATAGTAAAGAGTATTCTGAAGAAGTGCAAAAAATAAAATTAAAGTTATACAAAATTTTAAAATCAAATTTTATAGGTGATGTTTCCGTAGATTATTTTCATAATAATAAATTCTTTTCAAATATACTTCTTCAATATGATAACAAAAATCTCGCTTTAGAATTTTTCATGAAAAGTAATATTCGAAAAATTAATTCTAAAATACAGAAATATAAAAATATTGGTATTAACTTTTTTGCAATAATCTTTGATTCAAATAACAATGGAATTTATAATAATAAAAATAGTGTTGAGTATTATGCTTCTATTAACAATCCCGAAGGAATAGTAGCTTATATTTATGATGATAAATATGAGTTGCATAAGTTTTCTCGACTATATGGAATGTATCAAAAAAGATTTACAAAGTGTTTCGATATTGACTCTTTTAATATTTCTATTGATGGCACTTTTGATGTAAAATTTGAGGAAGAGAAATCAAAACAAGCAGAAGAAATACCAAAATATGAATCTAAAGAAGAAAAAAGAGTATTTAGCCATGTAGATAAAATACCTTCTATCGAAACAAACTCATTTAGAAATGAAATTATTCATACTAATCCTAAGTCCAAAAATAGAACTTTTAATATTTACTGGTCTGGTAAAGTAAATCTTTCTGAACGTGCATTTGTAAATATTATTATAAGATACTTAAATACTTCACATGTTAAGGATAATCTCACATTAGCTAAATATACTATTATGAATCATTATGATAATCAGTCCAACATGGATGCTTTGCGGAATTATGCATACAAATATGGAAATATCAAACTATTAGATTTGATTGAACAAGTTGATAATCTTGTAAAAACTCAATCTGAGTAATAGAAATATCATCTATTTTTCATGTTTAAAACTAAATACATTAACAAAATTGATTTATAAAAAAATTACGACTTATCTATGCTATCATCAACTATTTATCGGGTCAATATATTTTACTAATTTTGTATTGCATTATTTTACCAGTAATGCTAAAATGTGAGTATAAAAGCCGACAATTAAATCTCGGGCAATAGTTCATACTATTCTTGAGGTGATATTGTGGACAAACCTAATTCTAATGAGAATAGAAATAAAAATACAAAAAAAATAATATCTGATAAGGGGGATTGCGATATGGCAATATTGACTAAACCTTCTAATACAATGATACTAATTGATAAAGATAAAACTAAATCATTTTTAGAAGATTATAAGAAGAATTTAATAAAACCTAGTTTTTTGAAGAAATGTATTGAATTTAATTCTAATATACATAAAGGAATTGACAGTGACAAAAATAGATGAGCTTGAAATAATATATGATTATAATTTTGAATTTTTTATTTTAAATTCAGATTATGATCGTGAAAAACTTCAAAAGTTTTCATGTGGAAATGCTGAAATAAATTATTACCTTCAAGAACATGCAATTATTAATAATTCATGTGGAAATGGCACTACTTATATTGTGGTAGATATAACTAGAAATACTTTAGTAGCTTATTATACTCTTAATACATATTCATTACTTTATAAAGAAGAAGATAAGACATGTGGTTTACCTTCAATAGAAATAAAAATATTTTCAGTCAACAAGTCTTATCAGGACAAAACTATAATTTGCCCCAATGGAAATAAAGTATTAATAAGTGATTTTTTATTTGGCTCATTGCTTGGTAAATTATATGTTTTATCTTCTGATGTGGTAGGATTTAAAGCAATATTTTTATATTCAACGCTTGATGCAGTAAATTTTTATAAAAGAAATTCTTTCTGTGAGTTAGATAAGTATATTGCTACTTATGATAAGTTTGCTGAAGAGTGCATACCCATGTATTTACCACTATTTGATTTAGAACCACTGTATTAAGTAAAATTTCTATTTAAAGCAAACCACAAGACACCTAATAGGGTGTCTTTTTTATGGGGTAAAAAGTATTTCTAATTACATAAAAATATGGTGCAATATGCATTAAAAGTGATATTAATGCATATTTAGTATAAGCGGGGTGGCATTATGTCAGTAGTAGAGGATTCATATGAAATAATTCTAAAATATGAACAAAATAGTGAACATCCTTCTTATGTTTTTATGCTACGTCAAAATTAATAGATGCTTTTATAGATATTGATAAGATATTAATTAATTTGTTAATCTTGAATGTTCAATCTGGTCTAATATTAGAAAATATTGAAGTTGGTTCAATAAAAGCAAGGTTACGTACATTTATCAACTTTACAAAAAGTAAAGAATATCCTTAATCCTGCTTTTAAGTTAGCTATAAAAAATAAGTTAATAAATGATAATCCTTGTGAAGGTCTGATGATGCCAAAACAAAAGGCAAAGTTAGTGGAAGCATTCTCTAGGGATGAACAACAAAGATTTGAAAAATGTTTATCTGACAGCAGCTTTAAAGATTTATTTACTTTTGCTCTAGATACTGGGTGTAGATGTGGAGAGATATTAGCTTTAAGTTGGAATGACTTTGATTTAAAGAAAAAAGAGGTCAGAGTATCAAAAACAGTTATTAGTATTAAAGACAAGAAACTAAATAAACTTGTCATTAAAGTTCAAGACACACCAAAGACACAAACTGCTAATAGAGTTATCCCACTAACAAATAGATGCGTAGAAATGTTAAAAGAAACTAAAAAGAAAAGGCTTTCTGAAGGTTTTAACGATAACAATATTGTGTTTTGCAGTAATGCAGGAACATATATTTTCCCTAAAAATCTTAGAAGGTCTATGGACTCAGTTTGCAAAAATGCAAACATATCTAAATCTGGTATTCATGTATTGCGACACACATTTGTTACTAGGTTATTTGAAGAAAATGTACCTATAAAGGTTATAAGTAATTTAATAGGTCATAGTAAAATAGAAACAACCTTAAACACATATACACATTTAACGCAGAATAATACCGTAGATGCGATTAATGTTCTTAATACAATAAATCTAGCAAAATAGTTTTATTTTACACCATTTTATATGGTGTAAAATATCTTAAATGCTTAATTCTCTAGTGTTTGACACTTGAAATTTATACACCATTTATTACACCAAAATGGACAATATTACACCGTTTTATATGATAAATAACGGTGTCAAATGACAAATACTAGTAAATGGGTACTCCAAAAGGTATAAAAAAAGAACCTTCAAAATGGCTTATTTCTAAGTTTTGAAGATTCTTTGCTTTGGTCGGAATGACCTGACTTGAACAGGCGACCCCTTGCACCCCAAGCAAGTACTCTAGCCAAACTGAGCTACATCCCGATTAATGCGTAAATTATTATAACACAATCGTTTTTTATTGTAAAGACAGTTAAATGTTATGTGTCTTTAGTTTGTGATAATTTCACCCTTAAGATTATCGTATGATTATTTCACCCTATCATAAATAATGGTAATCTTAGGGAATGATATATACAATGACTGATGAGGAACTAAAAAAGTTACATGTTATCAATTGCGCATTAGAACAGAAGATCACAGTTTCAGAGGCTGCTAATGCACTGGGGTTGTCAGTGCGCCGTGTCAAACAGTTGAAAAAGGAGGTTAAAGAAAACGGCGTGGAATCCATTATTCATGGAAATAGAGGGCGCAAACCAGTTCATTCAATTGATGACAAACTTGCTCAAAAAATTATTGAGCTTAAGAATTCATACAAGTATCAAGAAGCTAATTTCCTGCACTTTCAAGAACTACTTGAGGAATATGAGAATATTAAGATTTCATACTCTGCTCTTTATGCCATTCTCCATAATGCAAATATTAAAAGCCCCAAAAAACATCGCAAAACTAAGAAACACCATAGAAGAAAAAGAAAAGCAGCCGCCGGTATGATGCTTCAAGCCGATGGAACCCCTCACGATTGGTTTGAAACTGGTGAGAAACAATCTCTACACGGTTTTATTGATGATGCTACAGGAACTATTACAGGTCTATACATGTGTGAGCGAGAATGTCTCCTAGGATACCTTGAGGTGACTAGACAAACGCTTAAAATCTACGGGATACCTCTAAGCCTATATCCTGATAAGTATAGTGTGTTCTTCCCTGCAATTGGTAAAGAGCAGCAATTGACCATTGAAGAGCAACTACAAGGAATGCAGAAGTCTGTTACTCAATTTGGTCGTATAATGGACGAGTTAGGTGTGGAAATGTTCCCTGCTTCATCTCCACAAGCTAAAGGAAGAATAGAACGCCTTTGGGAGACTTTGCAAAGTAGACTGGTCACTGAATTCCGCATTAATGGCATAACTACCATCGAGCAAGCAAACGCATTCTTGCCTAAGTACATAAAGAAATATAACAAAAAGTTTGCTATTAGCCCTCAAGACGAAGCTTCGGCATTTATCCCATTGCCAGACAATATAAATCTGGACACTTTGCTTTGTGTTAAAATCCAACGCGCTACGGATAATGCTGGAGTGTTTTCCATTAACAACTGTAAGTTTGCCATTGAATCTAAGGATGTACCTCCAAAAGCAAAAGTTACGGTTTTAATCAGCAAAGATGCTGGTATTAAAGCACTCTACAAGGATAAAGTATATAAGGTGGTTGATGTGGATTATCTTGATAAAGGAGCTGAGATACCAAAAGGACGCTTATTGTCTCAAGGAATACAGCAACTTATACAGGAATACTTCTTAAAGGATGCTAAAGCTGCTTAAACTTAAAACGAAATTATATTGTTGAGTGTAAAGAGTTTTTATGCCGCGAAAGCCTCTTGATAATGAGCAATGGCATGCTAGGCTTAATGCCAAGGCATTACCTGTTCAGGTGGTGTCGTTATTGCCATAATGCATGCCATAAGAGGCTCATTGTCAAGAGGATCGTGGAATAAATGCGAAAATAGTCACCTTACAAATGGTGAAATAATCAAGCGATAAAATTGACACATTTAGGGTGAAATAATCAAAAATTATTGACATAAATCCCATATAAATTACCATTAACTTAGTGAAAAGTATAAATACAGCAAGTTAATATTAGATTAAATACGATTATCCACCATAGCAATAATTGCATTATATTTGGCAATAAAAGCAAAGAATATGGTATTTTTATAGCTTATAATATAATTAAGGATGGTGAAATGGGCATGAATTTAAATAAAAGAGAAATCAAATATCCGGCTTTGTGGGATGCTGCTCACATTAAGCTATTCAAATATGATGTTGATGAAATGACTATAAAAACTAAAAATACCCCAAAATGGGTGCACTTTGGTGCAGGCAACATATTCAAGGGATTTATTGCACCACTACAGGATACCTTGCTTGAGAATAGGAAAACTGATATTGGTATTATTGCTGTAGCCCCCCACGATATGGAGCTGATCGATAAGATATACAAGCCCTATGACAATCTGAGCCTTCTAGTACTGATGGGTTCTGACAGAAGGCTTAACAAGAGGGTCGTTGGCAGTATTGCTGAGAGCTTAGTTGGGGACTCACTCTCTAAGGACTGGGATAGATTGATGAGAATTTTTGAACACCCCTCCTTACAGATGGTTAGCTTTACAGTTACTGAAAAGGGATATAAATTATATAGTTCAGCAAAAGAGTACAATTCTGATGTGAAATATGATATCGAGAATGGGCCAGAAAGGCCAAAGCACCTTATTTCTAGAATTACTTCACTGCTCTATAGGAGGTATAAAGTTGGTCAGCTTCCCATAGCGCTTGTCAGTATGGATAATTGCTCACATAACGGTGATGTATTACGTGATGCAGTATGTACCGTTGCCAGTGAATGGAAAAATGGTGGATTAATTGAAGATGAATTTATAGATTATCTAAATAATACAGGTAAGGTTTCATTTCCTTGGACAATGATTGACAAGATAATACCCAGACCCTCTCAAAGTGTAAAAATTGCATTGGAATCTATCGGTTTTAAAAGCACGGAGATATACTGCACACATAAAAATACTTATATTGCGCCCTTTGTAAACGGGGAGACCGTGCAATACCTGGTCATAGAAGATAACTTTCCAAATGGAAGAATGCCACTTGAAGCTGCAGGAGTACTATTTACTGATAGAAATACTGTTGACAGGGTGGAAAAAATGAAGGTATGTACCTGCCTAAATCCATTACATACTGCCTTAGCGATTTTTGGTTGTCTCCTGGGGTACAAAACTATCGCTTATGCTATTAAGGACATAAAACTAAAGAGATTAATAGAACATATTGGATATAACGAGGGTATGCCCGTTGTAAAAGACCCAGGAGTTATTAACCCACTTGATTTTATATCAGAAGTAATTAATGAGAGATTGGCAAACCCAAATATTCCAGATACTCCGCAGAGAATTGCAACCGATACCTCTCAAAAAATACCCATTAGGTATGGCGAAACTATAAAAGCATATTGTAATAATGATAATTTAGATATCAATAAACTTATATATATACCCATGACAATTGCAGGCTGGTGCAGATATTTAATAGCCCTTGATGACAATGGAGAGCCTATGGATTTAAGCCCTGATCCCATGCTGGAGGAACTAACGTCATATCTACAGGGAATTGAATTAGGTATGCCTGAAACATTAGGCGATAAGCTAAAGCCAATTTTATCAAATGAAAATATATTTGGTAAGGATCTCTATTCTATTGGTTTAGGTGAGAGAATAGAGGGTTATGTAAAAGAGATGTTAATGGGCAAGAATGCAGTTAGGCAGATGCTCGATAAATATTTAAGTAATTATAGTGAACAAGTAAAACAAGATATCAAATAGAAAAAGTATTAATTAATACAAAGTTGCAAGAAAAACTGAGGGGATAAGAAATATGAAAATGACATTTCGTTGGTTTGGTGAAAAGAATGATAGTATAAGGCTTGACCAAATTCGTCAAATACCAGGTGTGAAGGGGATAGTAGGTGCTTTGTATGACGTGCCTGTAGGCGAGGTGTGGCCTATGGAAAAAATACTTGCTCTGAAAAATAACGTTACAAGCCATGGTCTTGCGCTAGAAGTAATAGAAAGCGTGAATATTCATGAGGATATCAAGCTGGGTGCGCCATCTAGGGATATATACATAGAAAATTACAAACAGAGTATCAAAAACCTTGGAGCGGCAGGGGTTAAAGTGATATGTTATAATTTTATGCCTATATTTGACTGGCTAAGGTCTGACCTTTCCAAAAAGCTAGAGGATGGCTCAGAGGTGCTTTGCTATGAAAATGATGTTGTAAAAAATGTTGATCCTCTGAAGCTGGTTGAGGATATGGAGACAAACTCAAATGGCTTTTCTTTACCGGGCTGGGAACCATATAGGCTCAAAGAACTCAAAGAAACCTTTGATAAGTACAAGGAAGTAGACTGTGAAAAGCTTTTTAATAATCTTCAGTATTTTCTTGAACAAATAATACCTATTTGCGAGCAGGTAGATGTAAAAATGGCCATACATCCTGATGATCCGCCGTGGGGTTTGTTTGGATTACCGAGAATAGTAACCAGCAAGGGTAATCTGGAGAGATTGGTTAAGCTTGTTGACAGCCCATACAATGGATTAACCCTATGTAGTGGCTCATTGGGGGCAAATCCTGACAACAATATTCCTGACCTTATCAGGCATTTTGGTAAAATGGGAAGAATTCATTTTGGACATGTGAGGAATATCAAGTTTATTTCTGAAAGATCCTTTCATGAAACCTCCCATCTTTCATCAGATGGTTCCTTTGATATGTATGAAATAATGAAAGCATATTATGATATAGGTTTCGAGGGATACATCAGACCGGACCACGGAAGAATGATATGGGGTGAGGTTGCAAGGCCGGGTTATGGTTTGTATGACCGTGCATTGGGCATAGCATACCTAAATGGGGTATGGGAAGCAATAAACAAAAGTAGTGTGAGACTATAAACAAAAAATATTAGACTATATACACAAAAGTTATAGCTTTTTACTGTATTTTTTGGGAGATATTCCGAACTCTTTTCTAAACGAACGAATAAAATTTGAATAATCACCAAAGCCGCATTGAGTACAGACTTCTGTTATGTTACTATTCCCCTTTAGAAGCTCCTTAGCAAGAATAAGTCTTTTCTGCTGCGTATATCGGTGTATGGTATATCCAGTATTCTTTTTAAACTCGCGCAGCAGATGGTATTTGCTGATATAGAATTTTGCAGACAGGGTATCAAGTGATACATCTCCATTTAAATTTTCATTTATATAATAGAGAATATTGTTTATCTTATCATCATAGCTGATACTTATTTGTGCCTCTTTTCTCAATGGCAGTTGAAAAGCCCGATTGAGGTACACCAGAAGCTCTTGTAGGTAAGTAGTTTTTAAAAGGTCACTTCCGTATTCAGTACTATTATAAGCAACTCCGAGGTTGTCTACGATGTTATAAATAATATCTGATAACTGGGCAGTTGGTCTTAATAGGTTTATCTTATTAATAGAAGTTGAGTCAAAGGCTGATAGAAGGTCTGAGTTTGGACTGCTTAGTGATTTTATGTAATCTGGACATATCCAAATATCTGGAGCCAAGTCCTGTGGTCCCGCATAATACCATTTAGCGCCTATGTCTTTTGCAGCATCACTTACTCCCGCTTTTAATGCATCAAAGAATTCCAATTGATTCAAGGACATAATAACTGCATATTCTTCTGTTGATGCTTTATTTTTGTCCTGTGTCCCCTGTGATGCATCTGTTGCTCCAGATGAAGATTTTCCACATCCAGCCATAGATATTACCATTACTACCGCCATCAAGATTGCTACTAATTTTTTCATTTGGGAATCTCCTTATTTATATTATTTTTTTTACTGCCTAAGTTAATTATGTATGGTTTTAGTCTATAATCCCTGATGCCAATCGCATCATTTGATTCTCTGTTGCTTCTTTATTTAAAAGTCTCCCTGTAATTCTTCCATGATGGAATACCAG
>JAEZFR010000147.1 GCA_023417285.1 Bacillota bacterium | reverse complement strand
CTATATTATATCATATTTCAGCCCTTTGCAATGAGTTTTTTGTTAAAAAATCTACTAATATGTTATTTTTTTATTAAGAATACCTTTACCTTTTATTTGGTCCTCCATATTTAATTAAAAACATATGAAATTGAATTTTTAATTCAATAATGTACAATATAACAAATGATATATTAAAGATTACTCAGTCACAAAGGAGAATATGAATGAATCGCTTTGGAATAATTGACATAGGCTCTAATTCTGTCCGGCTTGTTGTGGTTGATATAATAAATAACAAGTACTTTAAAATTCTACATGAAATAAAGGAAGCTGTTCGTCTTGGTAAGGATATTGATAAATTCCAAAACCTTGATAGTAATAGAATGAAATATGCTAACGAAACTATTGTTACTTATAAAGCAATCTGTGATGCTTTTTCAGTGGATAAGATAATTGCAGTAGCTACTGAAGCAGTGCGTAAATCAGCAAATCAAAGACAATTTCTAGATATGGTGCTGAAAGCTTCGGGTATTAACATAACAGTATTATCAGGCAAGCAAGAGGCTTATTATGACTATATAGGTGCAATAAATAGCCTTGATATTAGGGATTGTCTTTTAGTTGATGTTGGAGGTAGCAGTACAGAATTGATACTTGTTAAAGACAGAAAGCTGCTGCACTCCGTTAGTATTCCCTATGGTTCTATATCTTTTACAGATGAATATAAGAAATCCCCCCAAGCTTTTGCCAGCAATATTGGGTCTATTTTTAATACCTATTCTTGGCTAAAGCAGGCTAAAGATTGTCCTCTTATAGGCATTGGGGGAACATTTAGAAATATGGGTAAAATAGACCGCAAGAGAAAGAACTACCCGTTAGACATCTCCAATTATTATATTATCCAGAATCAAGATTTCGGTTTTATACTATGTGCTGCAACTTCAGAAAAACCAAAAAAGATGGATAAAAAGCTAAAAGGGTTATCAAAAGATAGAGCTGATATATTCTGTGGGCCTGTTGCTGCCATAAATGAGCTTATCAGTTACTGTGGTACAAGAAATATAGTTATAAGTGGTAGTGGGGTACGTGAGGGCTTAATATATGAGCAGTTGCTTGGAGAAGCTACACTTGTGCCCGATGTTCTAGACTATTCTCTTAAGTGCCTAGTTCAAAGCTTTTGTAATCCTCTTTCCCACTGTGAAAAGGTATATGAGCTTGCTTTAAGTTTATATAAGCAGCTAGAGTCATTTTTCCCAAATGACAGTAGCCTTATGAAAATCTTAAAAGCTGGGGCATTATTGCATGATTGTGGGGTTTCTATAAACTTCTATAATCATCATAAGCATTCATTCTATATAATGCTTAATTCTCGCTTAAATGGGCTTTCTCATCGAGAGATACTATTAGCAGCATATGTTGCAGCATTGCATCGAAAAGATGAGTTTAAACTCGATTTATTCCGTTATAGAAGCCTTTTAAACAAAAATGATATTAAAGTGGCACAAAAGCTCGGAATTCTCATAAAAATATGTGAAAATCTAGACTTAAGAATGAATGGTTGTATTCGGGCTGTTAAATGTACACAACACAATAATTCAATTATTATTAAGCTTATTTCAGATATTGATACCAGCCATGAGGCAAAGAAAGCGATGAAATGTCAAAATACCTTCAGAAAGGTTTTTGGTAAAAATCTAATAGTAGTATAGAAACAATTGCAGCGTAAAAAAACATTGCAGTGTATAAACCATTGCAGTGTATAAACAAAGCAGTATTAATAAGAGTAGTCTATGTAATCAGAAGCAGCGGATAAAAAAAGAAGAGGCCTTTTAAGCCTCTTCCTTCATTTTACGTGCAAATTCTATCGCATATTCTTCACACTTTACATATTCATCATAAGTTGGTTTATATTTAACTGCTATTGGCTCCATTATTACCTTTGAGCCAGCTTCCTTCAACTTCTCATTAATAATTTTTGGGGCTTCACCACTCCAACCAAATGAGCCAAATGCGGCTGTATTTTTGTTTTTAATAATCCTCAGAGCCTTAATCTCATCCAGTAAAGCTGCTATTGGCCTTGTTACAGAATTGTTAACGGTACAGCAACCAATAATAATACCCTTAGCCCTCATAACGTCGACATTCAAATCGCTTTTATCCCTTGTTGCAACATTTATTATCTTGTATCTGATACCTGCCTTGTCAAAGCCACGACCCATTGCTTCAGCCATAAGTCTAGTTGAATTGTACATAGTGTCATAGGCAATAGCTACCCAGCCTTCATTGTAATCAAGATTTGTCCACTCACAGTACTTCTCAATAATCTCTTGTGGATTTGTCCTCCATATTACACCATGGCTTGGAGCTATCATATCAATCTCAAAATTCATTTTTCTTATTTCTTCAATTTTCTTCTTAATAAGAGGCCTGAAAGGTCCTAGAATATTTACAAAATACTTAAGGGCTTCATCGAAAAGCTCAGCACGATCAACCTCGTCATTAAATAGTGATACCCCACAATAATGCTGTCCAAATGCGTCATTTGACAATGCTAATTTCGCTCCATCAACGTAAGTAAGCATACTATCTGGCCAATGAATCATTGTCATTTCAACAAATCTGAGAGTGTAATCTCCAGTTTCCAAGGTATCTCCGGTCTTAACAGTAACGAAGTTCCAATTGTTATCACCAAAAACCTTTTTCATTATTTCTGAGCCTGCTTTAGTACAGTAGATAGGAGTGTTTGGGATTTTCTCCATAAGAAGACCTAGACTTCCACCATGGTCTGGCTCAACATGATTTATTACTATGGCATCTATATTTTTTAAACCTACTTCTCTTTCAAGATCTGCAACAAATTGCTCCTTATAAGGGTCCCAAACAGTATCAACTAAAACTGTCTTTTTATCCTTGATCAAATATGAATTATATGAAGTCCCTCTGTATGTTGATAGCTCATGCCCATGAAATACATTGAGTCCCCAATCTCTAACACCATTCCAATATATATTATTTTTAATCTCTATCATTTTAACTCCACCTTCCCCTTACGTATCAGAAAAAAAATATTTAAACACATATCTAATTATATAACCAAAATTCAATCTAATAAACATAATTTATTAATATTATAAATATAATTTGAAAACCTATTGAATACAATTACTTTAAGTGAGATAATTAAATTGACAAATGTTTCTATTATTTTGCAATATCTGATATATACCACCTAAAAACTACATATTATTATTATTTAGAAGGGGAAGTGCTACATATGAAACGTATGAACTTAGATTCAACTCAATCTTCCAAAGCTATGAAAACTCCTTTTACTAATCTTGGTCGCTTAATAAAAAGGGCTTTTAGTTCCTTTCAAAGACTACTTATGCCACTATTCAATAGGGCCTCTAGTTTTATGCAGAATTTTAATATCCGCAAAAAGCTTATAGTTTCATTTTTGGTGCTTTCCATTCTACCTCTTTCAATAACTGGCTTTTTTGCATATTCTGACTCTAGTTCTGCTATGGAATCAAAAGTACAGTCCTATCTTCAGCAAATAGTAAACCAAAGCAGCAACAGTCTTTCTGCGCAGGTTACCAAATTTGAAGCCTTGACCAAGGAGCTACTGGGGGACGATACTTTCCAAAATACTTTATTGCAATACATAATAGGAGATAGTAGCACAAAAACAGATACCAGCGGTACTATCATTCAAATGCTTTCAAACAAGTATATGCAGCTTGATTATATAGACTTCTATTCCATTTACTTAAATGGTGATACAGTTGATCCCTCCTTCCATGCCAATTTAGGAATAAGTACTTCAGAAGGGAAGAAAATTTTTGAAGAAGTTGCAAATGATAACAAGCCCGTTCAATGGAAACTCATGAAGACAGTAGATAATTCAGGAAATGAGATTGGCATACAAATAGGAACGGCAAAGGATTTGAGATCATCTATCACCGGAGATTCTGTTGGTGCTGTTATCCTTGTACCAAAAAATAATTATCTGGATTCTGTTTTTAGTGATTTAGATATAGGTTCTTATTCTGATGGCAAAAAGTTTCCTATGTTTGTAATAGATGGCGCAGGCACTATTATTAGTAGCGCAGATGAAGAATTGGGTGTAGGTTTATCAAATGAGTTTACCACCAATCTTTCTAAAGAAATTGTTAACGTTCATAACAATGCTATGAATGAAAAGAGCACTAATCTTACTATGGACTACAATTTTAACGGCGTTAGCTCCCTCGTAATATTTAGCCCTGTTGCAAACACTAATTGGTATATGGTTAGTGCAGTTTCATATGAGTACCTCAATTCCTCTTCTAGGGACATTGGTATAAAAATAATCATGATTGCAATTATATGCCTGTTTTTTGCAATCTTAGTTTCATATTTATTTTCTAATTCTATTTCTAAGCCATTAAACTTACTTGAATCAAATATGGCAAAGGCTAAACAAGGACTTTTGAATGTCAATGTCAAGTCTACCGGAAAAGATGAGATAGCTAGTGTGTGCAATAATTTTGATGAAATGCTGTCAAATATTTCTTTACTTATAAAGAAAGTACAGGATACCTCCAATATAGTACTTGGTTCTGCGGAAACAATTACTTGCTTAGCTGACCAATCCTCAACAGTCTCGCAGCAAATAGCATTTACAATTCAGGAAATTGCAACTGGTGCCTCAAGTCAGTCAGAACACATTACACAAGGAGTAAACAACCTCAATAACCTTAGCAGTGAGATTAATCTTGTTGATGGGAACATGACTAATGTAACTAGCGTTCTTTCAAAAACCAATGAACTCTCCCTTATTGCAAATTCAGCTGTTAATGAGCTTAACTTAAAAGCACGAGATACATCTCATGCTACACATCTAATAATTGAAGATATTAAACATCTGAGTAATGAAATTAAGGATATTAAAAAGATTACTAAAGTAATTAGTGGTATAGCTGAGCAAACAAACCTGCTTGCGTTAAATGCTTCAATTGAAGCGGCTAAAGCTGGTGAGAGCGGACGTGGCTTTGCTGTAGTTGCATCAGAAGTAAAGAAGCTTGCTAATCAGTCAAAAGAGGCGTCTATACTGATTTCCAATATTATTTCCAGTATTCAATCTAAAACTGAAAATACAGTTGAAGCTGCAAACAATACTCGGATAATTATTAATGATGAGATCCGCGCGGTTGAAGAAGCTGATACAGTGTTTAAAACCATATTTGCTTCAATGAAACAAATAGTAGTTTCCATGGCTAATATGGAGAACTCAGTTAAAAAGATGCTATCCTCAAAGGAGCTATGTGTTGATAGTATTGAGAATGTTTCAATTGTTGCTGATGAATCGGCAGCTACTACTCAGGAGATATCTGCAAGTACTCAAGAGCAAATGGCATTTAGTGAAGATTTATCAGTACATGCAAAGAAACTTAAGCTATTGGCAGAAGAAATGAATGAATCTATATCACAGTTCACTATTAAATGATATTTATAGTCCATAGCAGACAATAGATAACACAATTGTGCACAGTATCTTAAATTTATAAGCAAATAGCAGCGCAAATATTTGATAATTTATAGGTAACTTGAAAACATAATAACACAAAAAGACTTGAGGATAAACCTCAAGTCTTTTTATTTATGAATATTAATTATTCAATTATCTTTGAAACGTTACCAGCTCCAACTGTTCTTCCACCTTCACGGATAGCGAACTTAAGTCCTTCTTCCATAGCGATAGGAGTGATGAGCTTAATCTTCATAGTGATGTGGTCACCTGGCATAACCATTTCAGTTCCTTCTGGAATTTCGATAACGCCTGTAACGTCAGTTGTTCTGAAGTAGAACTGTGGTCTGTAACCATTGAAGAATGGCTTATGTCTTCCACCTTCTGATGCAGTTAGAACGTAAACCTGTCCTTCGTAATAAGTGTGTGGCTTGATTGATCCTGGCTTAGCAAGAACCTGACCTCTTTCGATATCAGTTCTCTGAACGCCTCTTAAAAGCGCACCGATGTTGTCACCAGCTTGAGCTTGGTCAAGAAGCTTTCTGAACATTTCAACGCCTGTAACAGTAGTCTTCTTAGGAGCATCCATAAGACCAACTATTTCAACTTCGTCTCCAACCTTAACTACACCTCTTTCAACTCTACCAGTAGCAACAGTACCACGACCAGTGATTGAGAATACGTCCTCGACTGGCATAATGAATGGCTTGTCAGTTGCTCTTTCAGGAGTTGGGATATATGCATCAACTTTATCCATAAGTTCCAAAATTGGAGCGTACTCAGGAGCTGTAGCATCCTTTGATGTGCACTCAAGAGCTACAAGAGCTGATCCTCTAACGATTGGAGTATCATCTCCTGGGAAGTCATATGAGCTAAGAAGTTCTCTAACTTCCATTTCAACTAATTCGATAAGCTCTTCGTCATCAACCATATCGCACTTATTCAAGAATACTACGATATAAGGAACACCAACCTGTCCAGCGAGGAGGATGTGTTCTCTTGTCTGAGGCATTGGG
>JAEZFR010000133.1 GCA_023417285.1 Bacillota bacterium | reverse complement strand
GGTATAAATTGTTGATAATTGTCCGTTGTTTAATAGTAAGTTAACCTTATTATTGGCAGTTAATACAAACATATTCCCTGAACTATCAAAGGCAAAGTCCTCTACCGATGCGTCTAAAGTTAACTTTGGTACCCAAACTTCTGACTGAGCATTAACTGGTATACTAGAACTTGCTATGATTCCAATGACCATAGCCAAAACCATAATAATACTAATAATCTTATTACCCGTTCTTACTTTCATTTTACAAACCCCCCTTAATTCTTTTTTGCTAACTCAAAAAGCTCATTGACAGAGATTTCAATAATATTGTCCCACTTAATACATTTCCCATCTGTCCAAGCCTTCTTAAAAAATTCTGCATCTGCAAGCATACCAAATCTCAAGGTCTCCAACCTATTTCTAAAATTTAGAGTAATACTGCTACCATTTTGTAGCATTACCTCAAGACAGAAATCATCCCTAGCAAATACCTCCTTTATTTGGGACACTAAAATCACCTCCAATAAAAAACCACCATACACATTGTATAGTGGAATAAATTTTAATAGTATCACCCAGTGGGTATTTTTATTGTAGTCTTACTCCTTTGCCTTATAGTATTGCTTTAACAATACCCTCGAATTAACTCCTAACTTGTCAAAAATAGTCTTCAACTGAGCTTTTACTGTATTGGGAGATATATAAAGATTTTCTCCAATTTCTCTATTTGAAAGGCCTTCTGCTACTAGCCTTACGATATCCTCTTCACGTTCAGTTAGTTTTGGTTTGATCTTGATAAAATACTGGTTGAGAATAGTGTTGATAGAACTGCAATACTGATTATGGAGTTCTTTGATAATTGCTATTTCACTTGTCCAGACCCCTTGTCTAAAAAGTTCCTCAATTATATCCAGGATATAATCACAATTCTCTACAAATGGCATATAGACTTTATCGGGCATAGCCAAGTCCAAAGCCTGCTTTAGTGCATCCAGTGCATCGTTGCTTCTAAATATTTTATAATTTGCAGCACCAACATATATATAAGTATATATCTGTGCTAGGATATTCGGGAAAACAGCTGCAATACCTAAAAACTTTCTTGATAGTCCTATAAGGCTTAAATATTCCCCCTGTATCAGTAAAGCTCTCCCATAAACTATATTTAAGTACCCCATTGCGGGAAAATATACCTTTATATTTTCAAATTCTCCAGTCCTTATCCATGTAGGTATATACTCCTTGACACCAAGATAAGCATAAACAAATGCCTCGCACATATCTATTGTGTGAATAAAGAGATACTTTCTAATAAAATCTATATCACCCCGCATCTTGGTAAACAAGTAGTTTACATCAGAGAAGTTTCCTTTTACCAGACCAAGACGTATTCTAAGAAACAGAGCACAAATTAAAATGCCAGATTGTCCTTCTTGCTTTGCCGCATCAATTGCCTGATGCATGCAAATCTCTGCACTTTCAAAATCTCCAATGTTATAGAAACGCTCTGCTTCCATAACATATTCTGCACCTTCTCCATGCCCTCCTGTGATTTTATAATAGTAGGGCATAGCCTCTTTTATCTTTTCTACTTCATCTTTCAGCTGTCCAGAGGCCCGATAAAACAAATATAAAACTGACGGTGCTCCAAAAGTCCAGCTATTCCTTGTACTTAAAATAGTAGAAGGTGCTAGCAGAAGCTCGCTAGCTCGCCTGTGGAACTGTGACATTTTTTCAATATCATTATACCCTGTAAAGCTTAACGCAAGCTGAAAATCTCCCATTAATCTATTTTTATATTCAACATTGACTACATCCAATTGATTATAAGCAGCCATAAAATCATCACATGCAATTTTAAACAAATCCATTTCATTTAGCAAAAAGAACCAACGTATTATTACTAACAGTGAGCTTGGATACTTGAGCTTGCAACTTATAGGGCATTCTTTATAATACTTGATAATGGCATCCCTATATTCTCTGCTAAAGTGTTGCCCGGAATCTAATTCTATAGCCTTAAGAACTAATTCGAAGTCTCCTGCTAGGTATGCAAATTCCATGGCTGTAAAATATACCCTTTGACTAATATACCACATTGCACCTCTTTGATACTGTGCAATCTTCCATTCTTGTGACTGATTATTAAATTTCTCTGCCAAAAACCCTTTTAATATGCTGTGCATATAATAGGTTTTCTCGCTGTAATCATAAGTGACAAATGCATTTCTACTAACTAATTGGTCAATTTGGTCTACTAGTTCACACTTATTGAGAATGAATTCTGCAAGCATTGGCGTAAAATTATTAAAAAGGCTCATACTCAGCAGTATCTCCTTCAACTCCTCTTGAAGTTGACTATAGACTACATTATCCATAAGAACATAAATATCATTTGTGTGAAAGCAGCTACCCTTTGATTTATAATTAAGCATGGATAGGTATATCGCGCTTATCCAGCCTTCGGTGAACGAATGCAACTCTACTGCTTCTTTTGACTTCAATATGATGCCACATTGCTTGAAGTACCCAGTAATATCACTTTTAGAGAGTTCAAATGCATCCTTCTGAACATGATGTATATACCCCTTAAGCTTTAGTTCCTCTAGTCTTGAAAAATATGTATATCTTGTTATTAGTACCACTTTCACATTAACTGTCTCACTTACAATAAGATAGTCAATAAAATTATTGAGCTCGTTGCACTCTGCAATATGATAATCATCTATAATAATAAAGGAATTGTTTGGGAAAATAATGTTCTCGAGAATACTTACAGCTACCTTAATTGAGACATTGTCCATTGGAAACTCAAGCTCAAGTAAATTGTATGCTGCCTTTTTATCAATCTTACCGATAACCTTGCAAAATCCTTCCCAAAAGCTATGTAGTGAATTATCAAATACTCGCTGCCAAAACAAGTTATTGATGTGGGATTTTAGTAATTCTCTCACTGCTGTGGTTTTTCCATAACCCATCGGCGCTTCAACTATTGACAGAGAATACTGATTAACTTCTGATATAGCATGTACTGTTTTTTGTGGGAAATATAGTGTGCTGGAAGTAACGCTTTTTACCATATAGCTCCTCCCTACTAGCTTTGTATATGCTTAACATAAGTGTATCATCTTTTATAATAATACTCCTAAATTATTCATTTATTTCAATATTATACCAATATATGCAAATAATCAATGTATTTTAATTCTATAGCCCACAAATCAAGTAGCTTCCTTTATTATCCCCATACAGCTCACAACTCACTATTTGGCGATACTAAGGCTTTTAGCGCACTTGCTTCTGTTACTGGTGCCGAGCAAGCAAAGTTTCTGCAAACGTATGCTGCGTTTTTTCCATCTGTGTTCTTATAATTTGCTACAAAAGGGACAATGTCAATGAGTTTCGGTGTAATATTTGCAACTGATACAGAGAATGGATTATACAACCTGTTATACTCTTTTACCATATCAGAGCTTGTATCTCCTGTTATGACTACTTCAGCAGCACTATCTGATATGGAGTGCAAATATGCGCAAAGCATATAGCTGTGGCCAATAGGAGCCGCTTCAATATCTTCACTAAAATAATCAAGTATTGCTATTGCTCTTTTTTCTAAATCGTTTCTACCTGTTAATCTTGCTAATCGTATCAAGTTTCTAGCAACAGCAGAATTACCTGAGGGTATTGCTCCGTCATAGCTTTCCACCGGCCTCGTTATTAGTTCTTCGGAGTCATGCCCATATAAATAGAGTGCAGCAAAATCGTCACCACCGAAAAATTTTAGGGTATCCTCATTCATATCTATAGCCTTTTTTAGATAATCAACCTCATACGTAGCTTCATAGAGCTCAATCAACCCCCAAACAAGAAATGCGTAGTCTTCAAGGTAAGCTGGAAAAGCAGCCTCCCCATCTCTATATCGTGCCAGCAGTCTTCCGTCGTTGCGAATAAGCTTATCAAATATAAAATCGGAACACTGCTTTGCAGCAGCAATATACTTAGGTTCATTCATAATTCTTCCGCAATAAGCCATGGCAGCAATCATTAACCCATTCCAGGCTGTGAGTATTTTATCGTCCTTGTGGGGATGAACTCTCTTTTCCCTGTATTCAAACAGCTTTTGTCGGCAATTATCTACAAATGTCTTTTTATCATCAGAAATCTGCCCTGTCTTAATCAAGTTTGGTATATTCTCTCCTTCAAAGTTTCCTGCTTCTGTTATATCAAAGAGCTTACAGAATTCATTACCAGCTTCTTTTCCAAGAACCTGCTGTAATTCTTCTGCTGACCACACATAGAATTTGCCTTCAACCCCTTCTGAATCTGCATCCTCAGCGGAATAAAAACCGCCTTCAGGGGAGGTCATATCCCGTAGAACATAATCTAGTATCTGTTTTGCCGTGTCAGAATAATGAAGTTTT
>JAEZFR010000037.1 GCA_023417285.1 Bacillota bacterium | reverse complement strand
AAAAGTCTATATAGGATTATAAATAAAAAATTATCTATAAAAATACGGCATACCTTTAAAAGGATGCCCTACTTTACTATCTAAACCGTCTACTGCTTTTTAAATGAATACTAAGTGAGATGTTTTTTGAACATATTTTCATGTCTACCGCTTGCACTCCAATACCTTTTTGTCCTAAGGACGTAAATAAATCCTGTTTAATACCTTCAAGAAGCTCATTTTCTTTGGTTGATACTATCTTTTTTCTAAAAATTGTCAGCATTGCATTACCCCCAAACTTCGTTTGTATAACACAATACTACACGACTTCCCAAAAAATGTATAATATTTCCTAAGACTTCAATTAGTTTATTTTAGCCTTTTTATCCAGGGCCTTGCCTAAACTATACCAAGAATCCCTGAGTTTAAATCTAATCTCCTCATCAAGTGTTCTCTCAATGATATCATTCAAGCTTTTTCTTGCTTGGATATAATCCTTTATTATAAAATCTTCTTTTGACAATATTTCTTCAATCTCAACTATCCATGCTTTTAGATGCTCACAGCCAACATAATCATTCGTAATCTTCTTCTTGAGATGAATAATTACTTGCTTGATAGCCTTTTTTTTGACATCAGTGTCAGTTGGTATCTTTTTTGCTTGTTTTTGTACCATTATTATTCACTCCTTCATATAAATTAGCTCAATGAATTGACTTAAATACATATCCAATAATTAACAATAATTATATAACACATTTAACTTTTCTGCAAACAGTATGTATGGTCCAAATAACGACTACATCTAGAGAAAAGCCAAATAGGATATATAAAGTATGGAGTATCAACGCTGAAAATATACATGAAAAATCAAAACTATGTAAATTAAAAAACATAAAAAAAAACCGCATAAGCGGTTTTTTTTAATAAGTTATTACCTGCTTATCTTTAATTCTCTCGATATCAATTTTTTCTTTTTTAGCCTCAGGCACAGTTATGGTATTAGCATTTCCATCGCTAACATATTGGCTGCTTCCACCCTCTAGCTCCTTTAACCACCAATCAAGGTCACACTCTACCTTTTCTATTCCGGTAGCACGAACCCTTGGTAATTGTAAAGGCTTAAAATCCTTGCTGGCAGGTGATGGCGCAGGATTTGCTCCTACTAGCATTATTGCCCTATTCTCATAATCTGTCCCTTGGTAGTTTCCTTTAATTACATAGTCCTTTAACTCCTTAGTAGCTCCTCCAAAAGGCAGAGAAAAGGAAGTAAACTTATATCCTGGAACTAGCTCCTCCATAATTTTTTGATTGCCGCCAACTTCTTCCATGATTTTCTCAGCAGTTTTCACTGATGGCAAGGAAATATGAGATTTGGTATGGTTACCAATCTCAAAACCAAGGTCTATTAGGTGTTGAAGTCTTTCCTGCATTGTACCGGCACCACTAAAAGTGCTTGAAATGCCAAGATTAACATAGAAAGTACCCTTCATTCCAAAATCGGGATGCTTTTTATTAAATTCCTGCATTATACCCACTGCAGACTTTGGATTTACCTTGAGTTGTCCATCTTCCTCTATAAGGTTAAATTCTCCCGCTGTTCCATCATCAAATGTAAATACCATTGGTATACACCCAGCTGGAATATCAATGTTATTGTTCAACACATCAGTTAAATTTACCAGTCGGTATTTTTTCTCATACAGTGTGTTCAATAACTTTTCAAAATCGCTGAAGGTAGTTGTATATTGCTTATCACCCTTTGTATAGGTTTCTATAAAATTATGAAACATTACAATCATAATTTTTCCACTTTCATCAGGTTTAACGGTCGCATAGTCTATGGTCTCTACCTGATTATCAGTGGATTGTTCAGCCTGTGTTGACTGGCTGTTACCATTATTATTTGCATCCTTGTTGTCTGTATCGGTCTTCTGAACCATATTATCAGCAGGTTGAGTCTCTAATGCAGAATTATTTTGTTTTGTTAATCCACAACTGCTTAATGTCATAAAAATCGCTAAAGTGAAAGCTAAAAGTCCAATACTTTTCTTCATAGGTTAGTCTCCAAATAGTTTTATAGTTCGTAGTCTACTGTAACAGATGCCTCTCTGTTTTCTAGCATGTATTGCTGAACCTTCTTGTGTTCAGGGTGAACTTGATATTTCTGCATATCATCCATATTGTCAAACTTTGTATAGAGCGCCAAATCATATGATCTCTCTGAATTTAGAACATCGGTACCCACCTCAAGGTGCCTCAGATATTCTATTTTGCCATCCATGTTGAGTAATACTTCCTTTGCTTTTTCAATACTTTGTGCACTTCTATCCTTCATTTTGAACAAAACGATATGTATTAACATATATTTGCCCTCCTGTTTTCTGTAGTTATTACCTATTGTACTATAATAGCCCATTAAGTCAATATAACAATGTTTTTTATACTATGTTTTACCATACAAATCATAAATATAAATATAAATATAAATATAAATATAAATATAAATATAAATATATTAAATTTTTTCATTAGAAAATAAAAATTAAAATAAAAATTTACAAATCTTGATATTTCAAAAACGTTATTGTATAATTATACAATAACGTTTTAAATTATACATATTAAATTGCAAACTTCTATATTTTGATAAATCCCTATTATTTTGGTGAGACGGTAAACCGTCTCACCACTTTTTTTTATAGGATTTATCTTAAGCGAGGAGTATGAATTTCCTACGCTGTTTTAAATTCCCTGAAGGTATCTATAGATGATCATTAAAGCCTCTTCTCTATTTACCTTTTGCTTAGGATTAAAGTTTCCCTTGCTATCTGTAGTAAAAGCTTTTAACCCGGTAGCTATGGCTACATGCCCAACAAGGTCGGCATTGATTGCTTTGGAGTCAGTAAACTTAATATTGTATATACCTTTTATTTCTGCTACTTTATTAAGTCTCATGAACTTTATTAGGAATTTAGCTGCTTCCTCTTTTGTAACTACAGAATCAGGACTTACCTCCTTTTGTGTTATATAGTTTTGCTGAACAAGCATTTTGTACATATCATTAGCAGATTCCTTCACGTTCGTTGTGCTAAAATAGTAAATGTCCAGCGTCTTACAAAGAAGCATAAAATAATCCTTTTGAAGAACACTTTCTTTTGCATTCAAATTATCTTCATTGTAGTAAATGTTCATTTGCGCGAGTATATTTATCTGATTCTGGTATGAGCTGTTCTTAATGTCTTTGTACTGCTTTATATTGTATGGCTTGTAGACGCTTCCATTGTAATCAAGAATTTGACCAGTATATGCATCTATAGTCTGTGGAACCTCTTGGTTTACAAAGTATCCTAATTTTACCTTTTTATTGTTGTCGGTATTATTTACGTCATAAACGTATTGAATGGCATACTTTAGACCAAATCCAACGTTATTAAATAAAACATCCAAAGCTTTATCTTTACTTATAACACCATCTGGTGAAGGGAAAGTATACTCGTTTGACCAATTAACATTTAAACCGCTAATTATTCCATTGATATTATCAAAGGTAACGTTGATGAAATCCTGTGGGAACTCAACACCATTCACGGTTCTAACATAATTTAAGCTGACATATCCAGGAATATCATTAGTATTTATGTTATTAGTATTTTCGTTATAAATACTCTGCTTAAACTTATCGCCTAGTAGCCTCTGAAGTTCCTTTTCAACTAATTCCTTTGCCTGTTGAACTGTATATTTTGGTTTTGATTCCTTTTCTGTATAATAATTAGTATAGAAGTTAACAACCTCGCCAGTCTTAGCATCTATCGAAACTGAAGCATATCTACTCTTATCCGCATTATCCTTATCTGTGTACTGATAATCTAATGTCCAAATAAACTTATTATTGCTATCCCATTGCTTATAAAGGTTGTTGTTTTTTAGAACAAAGGAGCTGTCTATGTTGAATAGACTTTCTGCCCTAATGATTTTGTCAGCTTCCTCTTTAGACATAATGCCAGCAACACTGTCCACTGCGTTTTGTTCTTCAGGTGTAAGCCCGCCCATACCAGCTGCATTAGTAGATGCAGCCTTTTCATCATACAGTCCAATCCATCTATGATCGGTCTCTACTTCACCTGTTATTGCATTAATAAATGAATTAGTTTTTGGAACATATGCCAAATAAACAACTCTCTTATTGTCAACATACTTAGTCAAATATGAAAGTTTGACCCCTACTTTATCAGTATAAGTCTTCTTGGCAGCAGCAATACTAATTGCTTTTGCAGCATCAGGGAATTCCATTTTATTAGTATATTGACAGTTATAGCTTAGAATCTCACCTGTCAAGTAGCTAACGGTTACGTTCATAGTATCTTCAACAAAATCTACTCCATCGACTTGTCTCATGTAGGTGTAGTAGTATTGTGTACCATAATTGTTATTTGAGGCTAATATCTTATATTCTTTTAATAGGCTACTACTTAATTTATTAATAAATGCTTCAGCAAGCTTTCTCCCCTGTTCGTATGAATAGTTTGGTAACTTTTTGGTATTTTCCTCTTGCTTATAATAATTATAGTTTCTTATGAAGCCTGAGCTATCAGCTGCAACATACATGGAAGCACCGGATTCTTCATTTCTCCATGTTAGATTCCAATAGCGCTCGTTGTCGTAAGAGCTGATTGAGTAGGAAAACTTTGTCAATGAAGAAGGCACATTAATTTTTGCTTTTACAAGCTTAATGGTACTTTCCAGTTCAACATTTGCACTTGTTGATTGTGCCATAGCAGGGATAGCAAATGTTAATAAAATAACCACTGCCATTATAAGGGATAATAATCTTTTCATAAATCTTTCACCTCTCGTTTTATATTTGTGTTTTTTATGTATTAGTAATATTTGACTCAAATATATATTTTTTGTTCCACGTAAATGTAAATATTAAGAAAAAAATTTACTTATGTAGGCGTTCCAGCGTAATAAAAAAGGTACCCGCTTGGCATTGTCACACCTAGGTACCTTCATAACTAATTTGTCAACTTTGGAATTTTTAGTACTTGATCTACTACAAGACCCGATTCGTTCTTAATATTGTTATATTTCATTATTACATCGTACTTATTATATGATTTATAGTATTTATAGCTGATAGCACTTAATGTATCTCCACTTTTGACAACATAAATATCATATTCCTCATTACCGGTTTGCTGTTGGTTTTGTTGCTGCTGACCGGACTGTTGCTGTCCCTGCCCTTGTTGGTTGTTTACTGGTTCATTGCCCGGTGTAGGGTTTTGCTGTTGCTGATTATTCTGAGGGGTCTGATTCTGTCCGTCATTATTTAGGTCGGAGCCCTGTTGCTGTGAACCATCACCCTGCTGTGAAGAATCAGAAGACTCAGAATTACTTGCCTGAGCCGAGGAATTGGTTGAAGCAGCTATAGTAGTGTTTGCTGGTTCCTTTTGGGAACCAGAGAAATTTGCATTTCTAAAAATGAGAGTGCCCATAAAAACCACACCAACAATTACAACAATACTTACAAAAGCTACAATATAGTTGACTGCTCTCCCCATAAAACTAGATTCTTTTTGTTCATCGTATTCTTCATCTGTGTCATAATAATTACCTTGTGATTTAGAAGCATACGCCTCATTACTTTCCTCCACATTAATAGCTATAACAGTATGATTAAGACTACCATCTATTCTTTGGGCCTCTTGAAGCAAAGCAGAGGCAATAAAGCTCGCTTCCATAGTATTATCTATCATTGACTCTATTTTGCTTTTGCTTATGCATTTCATTATGGTTGCACTACATAGCACAACTATATCGCCTGGAATTATATTGAAGTATGGAGATAGTTTTACCTTTGTCTTAGACTCTTCCTCTGCTAACTTTAGCATCTTCTCATTGTTTGAAAGCATTGTAACGCTTTGAGTTGAGGTAGAAATACCGAGCATTTTAAGCTTTTCAGCTTTCTTACTTTCGTTAGAAAAAACGTCCTGATGTATACCCTGACGAAATACAAAAACACCATTATTACCAAGGTTCATAACCGATGCCTTGTTACCCTCAATAACTAATGATGAAAAGGATGTCTGTATCTGTTCAGCTTGACTATCAATAATTGATTTGCTATAAATCAGATTGCTTGACAATTGTATAGCTTCGTAGAGTTTATCAGTAATAAGTTCTATTGCAAACCCAGTTTTTTTCAAGGAATTATGTATCTTCTTTACTTCCTTGATAGCACTTGGTTCATTTTCTAATGTAGTACAACCATTTCCCATAGAATCACTAATAGCAAATACAAAGTTATCAGCAGTTTTTTTTAGTGAGCATTGAACACTTTGCGTTAAGTAGCAGTTTGGCAAATCACCATTAAAATAGAAATCTTCAATATTTTGATCTCGGGAGTTATTACATATAACGGTGGCACTGACTCTCAGGTTTCTATCCATGTAGTTCACCTCTCATTTGTATATGATATATGCTGAAACCATATATACATGATTTCAGCATATACTTTAAGTATACTATTTATCTTTTGAAAAAGCACTTATTATAGATTTTACTACCGAACTTGCAATATTTACAATATTGACTATATTCTCAGCATTAAAAGTAAAAGAATCGAAGGTATCGGTAACTCCTTCCTCAACATTAGTGACTATAGAAGTGGCCTTGTCAAGTGTTGTTTTTGCACTAACTGCCACACCATCAACACTCTTTAGTGTCTGTGGAAGAACCTCAAGCGTTTGTTCAATATTCTGCGCACTATTGTCTATGACCTTTTGAACGCTTGAAACTACTCGAATTAAATTTTTAATTAGTATAATTAAGAAAATACCAACTGCTACCGCTAAACAAAATATAATAAACCATGCAACACTACTCAAGTTAATTGTAATTTCCATTAGTAACTTCCTTTCTCACAAAAGTATAGGTTACAAATTTTCTTCTTTGGTTTCCTGTTCGGTTTCCTCTTGATCACAGCAGCATTCAGCTTCTTTTTCACAGCACTTTGCCTTAACTGCTTCCTCAATTTTCTCCTTTGTAGCTGAAACAGTATCTTTTACATTTTCATAAGCTTTTTTAGAAGCATCTGCGATATCCTGTCTTGTTTCTTTACCTGCCTTTGGTGCTAAAAGTATACCTGCAGCCACTCCTACTGCAGTACCAATTGATGCTCCTATAGCAACATTTTTAGCTGTTTGTTTTTTGGAGCTCTTTTTTTGGCCTTTGATTAAGTCTCTGATATCCATTTCAATCTCCCCCATTCATAAAATAAAAAATATAAAAAAAAATAGATTTGTACTATATAATTATACGACTTTAATTACAAAAAGGATAGACTATATACTAAAATTCTTTGAAATTTACACATAAAAATGCCAATTAATGTAAGTAAAATAGTTTTAGAGCTTTACTATATAGAGCCTTAGAATGGAGCCGCCTACCTTTATCAATGATTAGGAGCTATGCCCCATTAGTGCTGTCGCAAGCTGATCAGGACATGAAGTTCCTCTGCCTCCACAGTCAATGCCTTTAAGTCTTTTTATAACCTCTTCTACCTCCATACCTTCAACAAGCATGCTAATGCCTTGTAGATTTCCATCACAGCCAGACTCAAATTCTACATGCTTAATTACGTTATCTTCTATTTCAATCTCTATTCTTCTTGAACATGTTCCCCTTGTAGAATAAGTAATTTTATTCATAAAGCCTCCTAAAACATTGTTTTTTCAAACTAAATAATAGGCAACTTCAGCCATAATGTCAATATAGTAGTAATGTAATTTCCATAGTCGTATTGTAAGATAATTGTATTTCTGAT
>JAEZFR010000027.1 GCA_023417285.1 Bacillota bacterium | reverse complement strand
GTGCAAAGGAAGCGCTTGAACAGGTTGGACTTGGTGATCAGCTCCGCAAGAAACCCAGTGAAATGTCAGGTGGACAAATGCAGCGTGTTGCTATCGCACGAGCTATTGTAAACAATCCCGATATTGTTCTTGCTGATGAACCAACAGGGGCGCTCGATAGTGAAACCAGTGTTCAGGTCATGGAAATACTAAAAGAAATATCAAAAGACCGACTGGTTATAATGGTTACGCATAACCCTGATTTAGCAAATAAATACTCTACCCGAATTGTCAGAATGCTAGATGGCAATATACTAAGTGATTCTTCTCCTTTATTAGAGGAGGAAATCATTGAAGAGCAGAAAGTAATAGCTGTAACTAAAGATAATGGCAAGAAAAGTAGAAAGCCCTCCATGTCATTTGTCACTTCTTTTGGTTTATCCCTGAAAAATTTATTTACCAAAAAAGGCAGAACTGCTCTGACATCATTTGCAGGAAGTATAGGCATAATTGGTATTGCACTGATTTTTGCAGTATCACAGGGTATGACTACTTATATTGATAAAGTTCAGGAGGATACCTTATCGTCCTATCCTTTAACACTTGAGGCACAACACGTCGACTTGGGGACTCTCATGGAATCCTTTATTAACGCGGCTTCAGCTACCTCAGAACATGAAAAGGATGCAGTATATCAAAAAACTGCTTTATATGATCTTGTTAATTCATTGAACAATATGGATACCAAGACTAATGATCTTAAGTCCTTCAAAAAGTATATGGAAAAAGAGTTTGCAAAGCAGGAGGGACAATCTCAATTAAAGGATGCTGTCAGCGGGGTACAGTATACCTACAATATGGATATGCTTATATATACTGAAAACGTAGATGGCAATATCATTCTTTCAGATTCACAAAAGGTTGTTCAGGATATGCTGATGAAGTATTTTGGAAGTAGCATGGCTGGATTTGGGGATATGGATGGACAAGGTGCAAGTGCTAGTTCACCTCTAGCCTCAATGATGACCTCAAGTAGTACAATGTCTATGAAGATGTGGCAGGAGATGCCTCCTGGGGATGATGGCAAGATGGTTACACCTTTGATACAAAAGCAATATGATCTTGTATACGGTTCATGGCCTACACAGTACAACGAAATTGTACTGGTGCTGGATAAAAATAATGAACTTGATGATATGACACTATATGCATTAGGATTAAAGTCCCAAGAGGAAATAGAAGATGTTTTTGATGCTGCGTTCAACAAAGAAGAGCTCATAAATAAGCATCAGAAATGGACATATGAAGAAATATGTGATATGGAGTTCCGCACCATCCTATCCTCTAACTGTTATAAATTAGATGATAAAACGGGCTTATATACTGATTTGAGGAAAACAGATGCTGGACTTAAGTACTTATATGATAATGGTACTGTTTTAAAGGTATCAGGAATCATTCGTCCGAATGAAAATGCTGTAGCTACAATGCTTACCGGTTCAATAGGCTACACAAGTAAGCTTACTGAATCTGTAATTGAGCATTCCAAGAATTCAGCTGCAATTAAAGCACAGCTGGCAAATCCTTCAAATGATATATTTACAGGACTACCATTCAAGGAAAACACCGGTAATCTTGATACTCAACAAAAGGCTAAGGATTTTAAAGCATATATCGAGAGCTTGGATGCAAACAGGAAAGCAGATGCATATATAAAAATTATGAGCATTCCTTCAAAAGAACAGCTAGAGGGTGCAGTTTCTCAGACCATGAGTTCTGTTAAGCGGGCTGATATAGAAAAGGCCATGCTACAAGGAATTTCTCAACAAACCGGCATGAATCAGGATGAAATGAAAGATTACGTTACCGGTATGACTGACGAGGAAATTACAAAGCTGTTCACACAGATGGTAAGGGAGCAGGTTAAGTCACAATTTGCAGCAGAGGTTGAGGCAAAGATGAGCAAGATGACGACACAGCAGCTCTCAGCCGCACTGGATATGTCATTGAAGGGCTATACAGATGAGCAGTGTGCAGAGTACTATGATGTGGTTTTGGAATTTTCACCTTCCAGCTATGACAATAATATGCGTACTCTTGGATATGTGAATCTTGACAATCCTTCTACTATAAATCTTTATGCCGCAAGCTTTGAACAAAAGGACATTATTGAGCAAGCAATCGCTGATTATAATAATAGTGTTGATGAGATGTCAAAAATAGGCTATACAGATTATGTAGGCCTGCTAATGTCCTCGGTAACAACCATTATAAATGCTATTACTTATGTACTAATTGCCTTTGTTGCAGTTTCTTTAATTGTTTCCTCCATAATGATTGGTGTAATTACACTTATATCGGTTCAGGAGCGTACAAAGGAAATAGGTATACTCCGAGCATTGGGAGCATCAAAGAGAAATGTATCAAGCATGTTTAACGCTGAAACGGTCATAATTGGACTGACCTCGGGACTATTAGGTGTACTGATAACCTATTTGATTTGTATACCAGTCAATATTATTTTACACGCTGTTACAGGAATAAATAATCTCAGCGCGATATTGCCTATACCAGTAGCTATAATACTTGTACTGATAAGTGTGCTGCTTACTTTGATCTCTGGTATTATACCTTCTAGAAGTGCAGCAAAGAAGGATCCGGTAATTGCTCTGAGAACAGAATAAGAAAAGCAATATATTAAACAGAAAAAGAAAATAAAAAATATAAAAAATATCAATTTAGAATAAAGTTATGGAGCAAGCAAAGAATCATTTTGCTTGCTTCTTCTTTTATATATGGTATCCTAATTAGCATATACTGCTAATTAAGAGGATTATTTTTGTTAAGAGGCATTATTTTAGTTCAAGTTTGGAGGGTTAACTTTTGAAAAGATATAGATACCAAATGCATACCCATACATATCCTTGCAGTGCGTGTGGAAATATGTCACCAAGACAATTGGTGGAGGCATTAAACTCTAGTGGATATAGTGGCTGTGTTATAACCAATCATTTCTATCATGGGTACACAGGCATTGATCGTAATCTTGATTGGACAGAATTCATAAGACAATATGAGTTGGATTATATTGCTTGCTGTGAAGAAGCTGAAAAATATGATTTGGACATCATATTTGGTATAGAAGAGATAGTATCAGAGGGAATAGAGATACTATGCTACGGAGTTACTCCTGAAATTCTATATTCCAACCCAGAATTATCACAGTGTGATTATAAATTATGGTACAGCATAATGCACGCAAATGGTGTACTTTGCTTACAAGCCCATCCTTTTCGTGAGCGTTATTATATACCAAAGCCCGGAGTACTTCCACTTGAATTCATTGACGGAATAGAGGTTTATAATGCTGCTAATACCCCAAAAAATAACCTAGAGGCTGAGAGGTATGCACAAGCACATCCTGAACTAATACTAGTATCTGGTGCGGATGCTCACGATGAATTGAGTGTTTGTGTTGGAGGAATAGAAGCCAAAAGGCGCATTAGAAATGGGCAAGAGCTAGTTGAGGTATTGAGGTCTCGTGAATATGTACTCATAAAGGAATGATACTTCTTAAATGATACTTTACCAAAAATCCTTCATGTGGACAAGAATTGCTTAAAAGGTAATAGTGATAAAGTAAGAGATAAAAAGTAAAAATCCTCCATGCTTTCGCATGAAGGATTTTTGGTGGAGGGAGATGGATTCGAACCATCGAAGCTACAAGCAACAGATTTACAGTCTGCCCCCTTTGGCCACTCGGGAACCCCTCCATAATTAATTTGTTTTGTTTTTAAGGACAAAATATATTATGCATGAAAACATAGTATGTGTCAATAAAAATATTTTAAAAAAATCTTGGTGCCCAGAGTCGGAATCGAACCAACGACACAGGGATTTTCAGTCCCTTGCTCTACCGACTGAGCTATCTGGGCAAGTACTCACATTTTTGAAGGACAAAGAAGTGCTTGGTGGGCCTTCAGGGACTCGAACCCCGGACCAACCGGTTATGAGCCGGTTGCTCTAACCAACTGAGCTAAAGGCCCTTCAAAAACGGGCGAGTTTTAGTATATTAAAAAAAACTGATTATGTCAATAGAATAATTAATCTTTTTTGAAATAATATTAATTATTTTAAGAACACAAACATATTATTTGCTGATAAAATATATAAGTATATGTGTAGGTATCAATAATAATAGTATTACAAATATTAATACTAGCGTTTTATATGTTGTTTATGTTGGTATTATTATAGCTCTATAAACGAAAAAAGGAGACTTTAGATGAGCATTACTCAAAATCTTGAAAAGTTGTCTTTGCTTACTTCAGTTGCAGGCTTTGAAAAGCAAGCTGCACAATCACTTTTGAATATTTTTAAGGATCTGTGTGATGAAGTATATATAGACAGATTTTATAATGTTATATGCGTAAAAAATGGTTCCCACAAAGCGGCAAAGAAAATTATGCTCACTGCCCATATGGATGAAATAGGATTAATTGTTTCATCTGTTGATGATAATGGCTACATTGGGATTTCAAATATTGGTGGGGTGGACGCAAAGGTATTGTTAGCACAAGAGGTAATTGTCCACGGTAAAAAGGACATTTATGGTGTCATCGGTGCAACGCCGCCGCATCTATTAAAACCGGAGGATAGAGACAAAACAATCAAATTAGATGGTTTGAGAGTAGATACAGGAATTGGCGGCGGCAAGCTAAAAGAGCTGGTTTCAATTGGAGACCTTATTACAATAAAAGCTCCGTTTACTTCTCTCGCTGGAGGCAAGGTTTGCTGCAAAGCGCTTGACAACAGGGCCGGTGTAAGTTGTCTAATTGAGGTGCTTAAGCTTATGCAAAATGTAAAGCACGAAAACACTATTATCTGTGTGGCTTCTACTCAGGAAGAGACCTACCTCACGGGCGTTATTACCGCTTCCCATGCATTATTACCCGATGCTGCCTTTGTAATAGATGTTTCACACGGTGAAATACCCGATGCTCCAAGGGATAATACGTCAGTATTAGGAAAAGGTCCTGAAATCGCTATAGGTCCAAATTTACAACCACAAATGGTTAGGAAGTGCTTTGATTTGGCAAAGGAAGCCATGATACCCTTTCAAAAAATGGTTGAGTCGGGAGATACAGGCACAGAGGCTTGGGCTACACAGGTTTCCTGCCTTGGTATACCAACTGTACTGCTTTCAATCCCTCTGAGATATATGCATACTCAGGTAGAGGTTATTGCTACAGCAGATGTTAAATATACGGCAAGGATTGCAGCCGAGTTTTTAAAGCTTAGTCAGCAGGAGGTTTCTGAAGTCTTAACACTATATTGATTGAGAGGTATTTTTAATGATTTTGCAAGAACTTACCACATTAAACGGCGTTGCAGGTAACGAAAACGAAGTAAGAGAGTTTATCATAGAAAAAGTAAAAAACCTATGTGATGACATTATCGTGGATTCTATTGGAAACATTATCTGCCACAAAAAAGGAAGAGGCAATAGTGCAAAGGTGATGTTGTCCGCTCATATGGACGAGGTTGGCTTTATTGTATCGGGTCACACAGATAAGGGTTATATCAAATTTAAGTGTGTAGGAGGTATTGATGACAGAATACTTCCGGGTAAAAGAGTAACCATTGGCAAAGACCGGGTAAAAGGTATAATAGGTGCAAAACCTATACACATGCAGGATAAAGATGAGCGCACCAAGATAACCAAGGTTAAAAACCTTTATATTGATGTTGGCGCTGAGAGTAAGGAGGAGGCTGAGAAGCTTGCTCCATTGGCTGAGTTTGCTGCGTTCGACTCTGAATTTATTGAGTTTGGTGACAATTGCATCAAGGCTAAGGCATTGGACGATAGAGTTGGATGTGCTGTGCTTATGGAAGTGCTAAAGCACGAGTACGACTTTGAACTGTATGTTTGCTTTACTGTGCAGGAGGAAGTTGGCTTAAGAGGTGCACAGGTTGCAGCTTACAGGGTTATGCCGGATATAGCTTTAGTAATAGAGGGTACTACCTGTGCTGATGTTCCCGAGGTTGAAAAGCAGGATTATTCAACTGTTTTAGGCAACGGTGCTGCATTGACCTTCATGGACAGAACCTGCCTTTGTGACAAGGACCTGGTAAAATACATTTATCAGCTTGCTAAGGACAGCGGAATAAAGGTTCAGTACAAGCAAACCACTACCGGAGGAAATGATGCAGGACAGATACAGAGAACGGGTAAAGGAGCAAAAACAGCTTCAATCTCTGTGCCTTGCAGATATATTCACTCCCCTGTATCAGTTATGAGCAGGGAGGACTTTGAAAGCGTTGAAC
>JAEZFR010000562.1 GCA_023417285.1 Bacillota bacterium | reverse complement strand
GATCAAGGTATTCAAACATATCTTTTGCGGCATTGTAAAGGTCGATTTTATGAGTTGTAACCAATGCGCCCAACGACAACTCATCATTTTTAATAAATTCTACAACCTCTCTGTACACCTCGGGCTTTGCATGAATTTCAATATCAATGCCCTTGATAACTGTATTCTCCAGCCCTAAAGCCTTTGCCCAAAGTGGGAAGAGCTTCATTATTGATGACTTAGTAGTTGTAACTCCAATAAAATACATAGTTGGCTGTGTAGCCTTTTGCGGTAAAACCATAGTATCACTCCTCAATTTTATTATTTATACTTGCTAAAAGCCCTTGCGGGATTAATAACAGTAAACTTATTTATTGTTTTTTCAGATAAGCCATATCTCTTTAATAAAGGGATAAAGGATACCTTGATATAATCAAGGCCAATGCTCCCGCCATAGCTTTTCATTCTTTCTCTTGTAGAATCAAGACCAATAAGAATTTTATCCTCATAACCCCTTGCTACCATTTCTGTTATTAACTCAGCCTCTGCTTCGTCAGAATGGTATTTAAATCTGCCTATGGTATCAAACTCCATATAAACGCCGGTCTTTGCAACCTCTAGAAGATAGCTGATATCATCTAGATTTCTGTCGAGGTGGCAGATTATTATTGAATGGGAGGGAACCCCATGGTCTATAAATAGTTTAATTTGCTCAAGTGCACCTTTGCCAAACTCAGTGTGGCTCATAATGGGTGTTCCAGTGCTAATGGATGCAAATGAGGCAGCATTAAAGAGTCTAGAATAGGTAGCATCAACACCAGCAATATCAGAGGCGGTCTTTATAACGCCTGCAAGTGCTGGGATTCTTTTTGATGGAAATTGCTTATCTGCATCTATATACATTCCATAAGTAAGTTCATTAATGAATATTGTACTAAGAGTCTCTGCGTTTATTGTATGAATCCAATGGTCTTCGGGATAAAATATCAGCTTGTGGAAGCCGGTTGAGGCAACGATATTTATTCCAGCTTGCTTAGATGTCTCAACCAGGTATTCTGACATTCTTCCGCAACCTAATGGCTGTGCATCAACAATACTATTTCCTCCAGCTGCTTTGTAAAGCCTTGCCTCAGAAAGGCTTAAGTCAAAATCATCAGCTCTCAGAGCTGCATTTACCTTCGCAGACTGGCCGTCAGCTAAAAACAGATGTTCGTGACTATGGCAGAAACCAAATTGTGAGCAGGGAATAGACCCTACTATAGTTTGAATATTGTTTGTCTTTGTAATAGAAGTCATAATCATATACCTGCCTTTATTCAAGCATATCGAGAAGATTTTTTGTTGAAACCATAACCATGTTTTCAACTGCTTCATTGGTAAAAGCACCAATATGAGGTGTAAGAATAAAATTATCAAGTGAAAGAAGCTTTTCTCCCTCTTTAGGAGGTTCACTAGAGAATACGTCCTGGGCAGCTCCTGCTATTTTTTTGTTTATTAATGCGTCGTATAGGTCCGCCTCATTAACTAACTCTCCTCTTGAAGTATTAATAATAAAGGCCGTAGGCTTCATTATGTTAAGAATATCCTTGTTTAGTATTCCTTTTGTTTCAGGTGTAACTGGCGCATGAAGGGATATGTAATCACATGAACTAAAAAGCTCAGTAATGTCCTGTGTGAGCTTTACATTATACTCTTGTAGAAATGCATCGTCCTTAAAATAGGGGTCATATATTATTACGTCCATCAAAAGGCCCTTAGCTCTTTTGGCTACTTCTTTACCAATTTGTCCTCCACCAAATAAACCAAGCTTCTTACCTGTTAGCTCCGACCCAATAACTCTACCCCAGCCTCCGGCTTTTATACCTGCAGAAATGGTTGGAATATTTCGTGAAATTGAGAACATAAGTGCAATAGCATGTTCGGCTACTGATATACTGTTTGTACCTATAGCATTTTTAACCTTGATACCAAGCTCCTTTGCTTTATCAAGATCAATATTATCCATACCAACACCATACTTTGATATAGCCTTTAGATCCCTGCATTTTTCTAGTACAGCTGCAGATAAAGGGTCAATACCAACAATAATACCGACAACGTCAGATGAAGCAGCCTGAAGGATATCTTCTTCTGTAAATGTGCGACCAAGAGTATTCTCTATTATTTCATACCCCTGCTTCACTATTAGTGGATATGCCTTAGTTTTGTAGGTTCCAAAAGATTTTGGCGTAATTAATATTTTTTTTTGCATTCTACAACCTCCGTTTTAATTATTATTTTTAATGTATGTACATATGTATTTATGTAAGCATGTAAATACATATAAGTTATGTATTTATGTAAGAATGTAATTACATTATAAGCTATGTACTAATGTAAGTATGTAATTACATATTTCCTTTAAATAAACGTCTTGATATATCAAGACATATATTTAATCTATTATCTTTTTAATTCAAATGTGAATTTGTTTCTATCCCCACGATACTTTGCCAAAGAATATTCAATGGGAGAACCATCATCTAAGTATGCTATGCTTTCTATATACTGAATTGGAGAACCTTTTTCTATCTGAAGTAATTCCGCCTCGAATTCTCCTGCAATAACTGCTTCTAAGTTTCTCATTACCTTTGAAACGCAGAGACCATAATCGTTTTCTAAAAGTGCATACAAAGATTCTCTTTCCAAATCCTTCTTTGTAAGATTAGAGCATTTTTGATGAGGAAGGTAGGTTTCAACAAAAACAATTGGCTCCATATCAGCGAAACGCAGCCTACTAAGTTTGATTATATCTGAGTCTATCCCTACATTAAGGGCGTTACTAATCTTATCGTCACTTTTAATAACCTCAACAGATAAAATCTTAGTTGAGGGGGTGAAGCCTTTACTCTTCATTTCACTATTAAAGCTTTCAAGTTTTAATAGAAAGTCTTGATTAATCTTTGGCTTTGAAACAAAAGTACCCTTACCCTTTATCCGATAAAGATGACCCTCTACTACCAATTCATTAATTGCCTGCCTAACTGTTGGCCTACTAATATTGAAATGATTACTTAACTCGATCTCTGTAGGGATAGGTGAGTTTACGTCATCATGGTGCTTTGTAATATATTCAAACAGTATTTTCTTCAGCTGATAATAAAGTGGTATAGGTATGTCTTTATTTATAGATTTATTAGCAAAAGATTGCATAATAATCTCCTGTTCATTTTTAAATATGTTTGATTGTAAACATGTAATTACATATCTGATTATAGGATGAAAATGAAACAAAGTCAATATTGTTATTAACATCCATAAATTGTGTTATAATGTAATTCATATGAATACTCGATAAAGGAGCAAGATATAAGCGTGATATTTGAGACAGAGAGATTACAACTAATACCACTTTCAGTGGACCAACTCATAATGTTAAGAGACGACATTCAAAGGTTTGAAGAGTATTACAACTGTACATATAAGGGAGAAGAGCTAGAAGGCTTCATGAAGGAATACCTTAGCGAGCAAATCAGACTGATATCTGAGAATGAGGCTCTGACAATGTATATCTCATTTTGGCTATTGATGAGAAAGACTGACAGAGTGGTAGTTGGGTCAGCAGCGTTCAAAGGGCTTCCCAATGAGGATGGCGAGATTGAGATTGGATATGGCTTAGGTAAAGAGTTTGAGCATAATGGCTATATGACTGAAGCGGTTGCAAGGATGTGTAAATGGGGTCTAGGGCAAGAAGGGGTTAAGCATATTATCGCTGAGACGGATATTGATGGTTATGCCTCACAGCATATTCTAGAACGTAACGGCTTCAAGCAGCTTAGTTCAACAAAGGAATGTTGTATGTGGAGATTATAAGCTTCAATTTAGAAAAAGTATATTTTAATAGAAATATTTTTATGAGAAATACATTTCAAGAAGCTACGTTTTAAGATGAAGTACAAATATTGACATCATAAAGAGTCATTATTATACTATATGTTAGAAAGCTAACAAAATAACAAGGGGTAAACTATGAACGATAACTCCAGGATAGGCTTTGAAATTAAAACCATCACTAATCTAATTAAGCGCCAGTTTGATAGTTCAAATGTAATAAAGGATTTGGATAACATGACTGGTATGCATGGATGGATTATTGGATATTTGTACAACAAGTGTCAGCAAGGTGATGTTTATCAAAGGGATTTGGAGAGACAATTTTCTATTAGAAGGTCTACAGCTACAAAGATACTGCAATTGATGGAGAAAAACGGTTTGATTATCCGTCAAACTGTCGCTTTTGATGCAAGGCTAAAAAAGCTTGTACTGACAGATAAAGCAATTGCCATACATCAGCTTGTTCAGAAGGAAATAGACAAAACGGAAACTCGTTTAGCCAAGGGTCTTACGCAACAAGATAAGGACACCTTGCTGGAATTGCTTGAAAAGATAAAAAGCAATTTGCAGTAATTATATTTAAAAGTAAATCGCTTGTGATAAGAGATATTTAGAAAAATTATTATAGGTTTAGGATAGAATGTGTTTTATTGTTTTCTAAGGTAATTGTTAGCTTGCTTACAAATTTATATTTATTGTTGGGGGTTGTATGATAAAAAAGCTTGCAGGTAGTATTCGTGAATACAAGAAAAAATCTATACTATCGCCTGTATTTGTTACCCTTGAGGTAGTGATGGAGGTAGTTATTCCATTGTTGATGGCGTATTTGATTGACTATGGAATTGACAAGGGAAACATGGGCGTAATATGGAAGGTAGGAATAATTTTAGTGGCAACTACAGTTGTTTCACTTGCGTTCGGAGCACTAGCTGGGTCATGTGCGGCAAGTGCCTCGGCGGGATATGCAAAAAATCTGAGAAAGGATATGTA
>JAEZFR010000528.1 GCA_023417285.1 Bacillota bacterium | reverse complement strand
TAGTTGGGGATGTAGAATAAAATCATCCCAAAAATTTATTGAAAACCCTCTGTTTAGGGTAAAATTTGGCAACGAGTCCTGAAGATGTTTTTCAAAGATATTTTAAGTCAATTATACAAGAAATTAGCTTGGTTTGTAAAAAAAAATTTGTAGCTATTACACGGCCATGCATTTGTATTACTAACTACTTCTCAGTTAATTCTTTATTTGCATGAAGATTAGGGGGCAGTACTCTTGGAGGGGATAAAGAATCTGGACATATCTACACCTTCATGTTCGAGCAGTTTAACTTTTTTATCAATGCCTCCGGCATAGCCTGTCAGACTGCCGCTTGCTCCCACTACACGATGACAAGGAACGATAATAGCAATCGGATTATGACCCACAGCACCACCAACAGCTTGACTGGACATATTTTGTTTGTTCATCTCAATTGCAACCTTCTCAGCAATTTCACCATAGGTAATGACCTCACCATACGGAATCTCACATAAAATATCCCACACAACCTTTCGAAATTCTCCACCTCTAGGAGCTAGGGGTAGATCAGAAATGGCAGGTTCTTTACCAGCGAAATATTTATCTAACCACTCATTCGCTGTATCAAATACTTCTAAATCATTTTTCTCTATTATTGTTTCAGTCAAGGTATTTGCAAAATATTTTTGGCCATCCATCCATAAACCAACAATATTATCACCATCACTCGCTAACATAACAGGACCAACAGGCGACGAGTAATATGTAGAATAAATCACTTTTTCATCTTCTAGTTTATCCTTTGTTTTCACCTTTCAGTTCCTCCATATTTTTTTCATGATTTACAAAGAATTCCATAAATTTGTCTAAATATTTTTTTATCAAGTACAAAATCTAATTTGGTGTCTCGCAATTCTAAATTTATTATATTCCTTGGTTGCTGTTATATTTGCAATTTCTCTTTTAACTTTGCTTCAAAATTAAAATTTGATATTGATTTGAATTTCAAAAAATGCATCTAATTTTCTTCCAATCATAAAACGGATACTTTAAAGAATCTTTAACAATTCCAGTTACGTTCATAATTTAAGTCTACAAGCCTTTCAATCAAGTTATTCTGGCAGGTAAAATAGTGCTATTGCCCTTGCGAAGAACATGTAAATAAACGGTATTAAAATTAGATTCAGTATTATTGCTGCAGATGGGATATTTAAGAGGAATAAAATGTAGGATATTGCAAAGCCAATGAAATAGACAATTAAAAAAACCATTAACGTTAATGCATACCATTTAATTAGTTTAATTAGACCGATATCCCTGATTATATTAATTATTTCAAGTAATCTGAAAGCATCTCTAAATTCACCTTCGTAGGCCATATTTGCTACTGCAACAAAAAATATCGGCATGATCAAGATAAAAAGGACTAATTGAAATGGAAATAAATCATTAGAAATTATCAAAAGGGTTTGTAATCCCTGTAAAATATCGGATGTAAAAAATATTAGGGGATTTATTACATTACTATCCACGAGAGGCAAGTAACTTTGTTCAAACATTGAAAAATCAATTCCTAAAGCAATTAAACTTAGAGAAAGTACAATGACTATGGGGAGGGTTATATAAGCCACAAAAACTATGAAGACTTTAAAACCGTCGGTTAACATTACCTGCCATTTGTTAAATTCAGGGAGTTTATCAATACCCTCCAAAGAAGATTTAATTATTCTAAAAGTATAGCCGTTCACTAAAAATCCGGTAATTAACACAAGAACAACTGAAAGCACTATTAAAACATTATTTGTTATACCTAATTGGAAATAAGAAGTTATTCCACTAATCACAATTACAAATCCTAATATCAATAGTTTCTTCCAATCAGAAAAAGGATATTTTAAAGAATCTTTTACAATTTCCCCAATATTCATCTTTTATCCCCCAGTATTTAGTTGTTGTAATGTATTATTGGAATTATGCTAGCTCCATTCATATTTTTAAGTAAAATGACCCATATCTATGCTCTTTGATAGAGCAGGTTATTTAAACTTTTATTATTCTTTAACTACTTGTGGAATCTTGCAATGATTCTTTATCTGACATGTAAAACAATGCTAATAGCCTATAAATGAACATTGAAAGATAAGGGGCTATTATTAGATTAATTGGTAGATATGTAACCTCTGCTCCAACTACAATATATGAAATTAGATATATTGGAATTATTGCTACCAAGTAAAATGTGATCAGTTTTTTTAATCCTATGTATATGATCTTGTTGAGTATTTCCCTAAATTTAAAAGCTGAACTGAATTTGCCGTTATCATTTGACATATTTGCTATTGCAAAATAAGATACAGGTATTATTATGAATAAATACAACGTCAACAAAACGATAATCCATTCGTTAGCAAAAACTGAACCGAAAAATATCCCTGAGTATGATGTAAACTGGGCTATTGGGGCAGGATAGGTAATAATTTCAAGAGAACCTGCTAGTAGTGTAAATAAAAGGAGCGGTATTAAATAAATAACAAATACGATGTAAACTTTGATACCATCAAAAAACATTTCCTTCCAAGGTTTAAATTGCGGAAGCTCAGAACTACCGTCTAAAGATGATTTAACAATTTTAAAGTAGTAACCAAAAATGAAAAACAGTATTAAAATTCCTATTAAATCAAAAAGAACCTGAGCTATTACAAAAAACATATCTCCAGTTACAACATTACCCAAACCACTTATATTTAAAAATTCGCAGAATATCTCAGCAAATACATAACTAACTATATGCGAACTGTAAAGTAACAGTACAATTCCTAAAATTAATATCTTCTTCCAATCTGAAAATGGATACTTTGCAGCATCTTTGAGAATTGATCCGATAGTCATAAGTGTTAAACTCTCCATTGAATGATATAAATATTCATATGGAGATATAGTATATAAAATAAGCAGTTGCTAGTTTAATGAGTAATAATGGTTTAGAATAAGAGTCTCTAAACCTTTTTCATCGGATGATTTTTATGGGCCGTAGGTGGTATTTTGATGAGATACATTCCCATATCTGAAAAAAAGCCCTTTTATTTAAAAACGTAAATCTGGGCATAAAATGCATTGAAAAGGATTATAATTGGTTTATATGTATTAAAGGATCAGTTTTGGGTAGTTGTTACCTGTACCGCAGTTCCTGTGACCGTTACCATTATGGTGTTTCCCATGGAGCCACCTAGGTTGTTGTATTCAACACGTGTACCTATGATTGCATTTGCACCGAGTTTTTCAGCCTTTTCCATCATACTGTCGATGGCAATTTTTCTGGCCTCACCTAGCTGCACCTCATATTGAGATTGCTTTTTTTTAACTACACCCTTAACCTCTCCCAACATATCCTTGTACAAGTTTGCACCTATGAGAGATTCTCCTGTTACCAGGCCCATGTGTTTAGTGACATTTTCCCCTAGAACCGTTGAAG
>JAEZFR010000438.1 GCA_023417285.1 Bacillota bacterium | reverse complement strand
TATCAAGTCAACGTTTATATTGTCCTTTGCAAGCATAGAAAATAGTTTAAATGCAATTCCTGGCTTATCTTCAACACCAATAACTGCAATCCTTGCAATATTATTATCTCTTGCCACACCTCTTACGGCTATTTTCTCCACACTGCATACCTCCTTTACAATAGTTCCAGGATCATTATTCAAACTAGACCTTACAACAAGGTTAACATTATACTTCTTGGCAACCTCCACTGACCTGTTGTGTAGTACGTTAGCTCCAAGGCTTGCTAATTCAAGCATCTCGTCATATGAAATGTCATTGAGCTTGCTGGCATCTTTAACTATTCTAGGGTCGGCAGTATATACCCCGTCAACATCTGTATATATCTCGCACAAATCAGCCCTTAATGAGGCTGCTAATGCGACAGCAGAAGTATCAGAGCCCCCCCTCCCAAGAGTGGTAATGTCCTCAAACTTATTTATACCCTGAAATCCTGCAACAATTACAATGTTCTTTCTGTCTAATTCTCTGAAAAGTCTCTCTGTGTCAATATTTTTAATTCTAGCCGCACAATAATTGCTATCAGTAGAAATTCCAGCCTGATAACCAGTTAATGAAATAACGGGATATCCTAGCTTCTCGATAGCCATAGCTAGTAGTGACATGGATATTTGCTCTCCAGTCGAAAGCAAAACATCCATTTCACGTTTTGAACAGTTTTCATTAATCTCTTTTGCCTTTGATATTAATTCATCGGTAGTATCTCCCTGTGCTGATACTACTACAACTACTGAATTTCCCTGATTATAGGTATTTATAATCCTATTAGCTACATTAAATATTCGCTCTGCATTAGCCACTGATGTCCCACCGAATTTTTGAACTATAAGACTCAATGCAATACCCCCTACTCTATTCAATTTCTATTCTAACCTTATTAATAACCCCACTTATTGAACCTATTCCATCAAGTGCAGAAATATTACTGTTTAATTGCGCCTCACTCGCTTTGTCGGTTACAAAAGCAAACTCACTATCTGCTGATGGAAGTTCAACATATTTAACTTTACCAAAAACGCTCTCAATATATTTCTTTGCTTCCTGAGCATTTCTGTATTTAACTCTTACGAGATACTTTGTCTGGCTGTCTTCTATATTCATTACATTATTTTCTGACTGCCTTACCCATACACTCTTTGTACCAAAGTCAGGGTGCTTGGCAATATCAATTACATCAGCAACAACAGCACTTGCTGTCGGTAGCTTTCCTGCGCCACGTCCATAGAACATCGCGTCGCCTAGTGCATTACCCTTTACAACTATGGCATTAAACACATCATCTACATTTGATAATGGATGTTCGTCCATTATAATAGCAGGACTCACACGTGCAAATATCTTTCCATTAACTTTTTTACTAATAGCAATAAGTTTAATAACGCCTCCAAGGGCTTCAGCATACTTCATGTCGGTAACACTAATCTTTGTGATACCTTCAGTGTATATGTTATTATAATCAACAAATTCATTGTATGCAATGGAAGATAATATCGCAATTTTTCTACAAGTATCATGGCCCTCTACATCAGCTGTAGGATTTGCTTCCGCATAGCCATTTTCCTGAGCTCCCTTTAATGCAACATCAAAATCCTTTCCAGCCTTTCTCATCTGAGTGAGAATATAGTTGGTTGTGCCATTCAAAATACCAGTTATTCCTTCTATGTCATTAGCAGCTAAACATTGGTTTAATGGGCGGATTATTGGTATACCCCCACCAACACTTGCCTCAAACAAATAACTAACACCTTTTTCTTGAGCAAGCTTCAACAGCTCCGGACCATGAGTAGCAACAAGCTCCTTATTAGATGTAACAACGCTCTTGCCAGCCATTAGTGCCCTCTTCGTAAAATCATGAGCAATTTTTGCTCCACCAATAGTCTCTATAACAATACTAACACTCTCATCATTAAATACATCGTCCGCATTCTTTGTGAGTACATCCTGATCAGGGCTATTTTCAAAATCTCTTACGTCAAGGATCCACTTAACCCTAATCTCCTGTCCCGCTCTTTCCTTTATACTTTCTTTATTGATTCTGATAACCTCTGCAACGCCAGAACCAACTACTCCATATCCTAAAATTGCAACATTAACCATAATAACGAACCTCCTGTTATAAAAACCCTATACTATCTTGCTAAAATATCACTTTTTCTGACACCCTCAATTTTTGCAATATCCTTCATCATTAGCTCTATGTCTTGCTTCATATCTAGCGTCTCAATTGATACTGTGACGTCAGCCAACCCATTTATCGGTATGTTTTGGTTGATGGTAAGAATATTTGCGTTTGCTTCAGCAATCCTGTTTATAATGCTTGACAGTATTCCAGAGAAGTCCTCAACTACAAAGAAAAGTGTGATAACCTTTCCTCGAGAGGTCTCGTAAAATGGAAAAACGTAGTCCTTGTATTTGTAATAAGCACTTCTGCTAATTCCAACTTCTTTTGCTGCGTCATTAACCGTCTTCACTGTTCCCATGCTAAGTATTTTTTTTACTTCAATAACCTTGGCAAATACTTCTGGAAGAACAACCGAATCTACAAGAAAATAAACTGATTCCTGCTTGATCTTTGCCATATTTTCCTACCTTTACAAATAAAATTTTATAGGCGACAATAAATATAATTAATTGCCAATTATGTATTATGTCCATCTAATGTGAACATTTGTACTTCCTAGGTGTATATATTAGCACATTTTATTTATATTTGCAATACAATATTAAGCAGCATATATATTAAACAGTATATATATTAAAGGTCATATATAATAAACAGCACTTGCTTCTTTATTGAGCAAGTGCTGTTATTAATCAACCTAAACTTATTATATTTATAGATAAATGGCATCACTAAATATTTATATTGATTTAATCAAATATTCGTCCTACTCATGAATTAATCAACTAAATCTTTAGAATACTTTTAACCATCTTATCCATTTCACTTGGATCACAACATTTCTTGTGAAGTATATCCTTTTGGTCCAATCCCCTTAATCCTTCTGGGATACTAAGCCCTGATTTTTCTGCAAGAATATCAAGCAGTTCAAACTCAGTTTTGCCTTGTACCGATGCCTCTCCGGAAATTGATTTTACAACACTCTCATTGAACTTAAATGGACTCGCAGTGGATACAATTACAGCTTTTGTACAATCAGATGTTGAAATAACATACTTGTCATAAACGTCAACAGCTACTGCTGTATGGGTATCCATAACATATCCAGTTTCCATATATACGCTCTCAATAGTCTTAAGTGTATCGGCATCTGTACAATAACCCGACCAGAATACTGATTGAATCTTACTTCTGGTGTCAGCATCAACAGTATACGAGCCATTATTTTTTAGTTCATTCATCCATTTACATATACTATCACTATTACCATTAGTAACAAGGTATAGCAGTCTCTCTAGATTACTTGAAATAAGAATGTCCATAGAAGGTGATATTGTCTTCTTGAATTCTCTATTCCTGTTGTAAGTACCTGAAGTAATAAACTCAGTCAAAACATTGTTTTCGTTTGCTGCACAAACCAGTTTATTTATAGGTAGCCCCATCTCCATTGCATAATATGCAGCTAGTATGTTCCCAAAATTTCCGGTAGGTACTACAAAATTAATCTTATCTCCTGCTTTGATTTCATTGTTTTTGATAAGATCCGCATAGGCAGAAAAATAGTACACAATCTGAGGCACGAGTCTTCCCCAGTTTATCGAATTTGCAGAAGAAAATTTGAAGCCATTTTGAAGCATTTCTTTTGCAAGGTCTTCATCGCTGAAAATTCTCTTGACACCGTTCTGTGCGTCATCAAAATTACCGTTTACCGCAATTGAGGTAACATTTTTGCCTTCTTGTGTTATCATCTGCATTTTTTGTACCTGACTAACGCCTTCAACAGGGAAAAACACTATAATACTGGTGCCCGAAACGTCCTTAAAGCCTTCAAGAGCAGCCTTACCTGTATCCCCGGAAGTAGCAACCAATATAACAATTTCTTCTTTTTCTCCGGTCTTCTTAAGCGCCTTTACCAGAAAATGCGGTAATATCTGTAGTGCCATGTCTTTAAAAGCACTAGTAGGACCATGCCACAGTTCAAGTATATTTACATTATCGTATAATTTATGTAATGGTGCTATGGCATCAGTCTCAAATTTCTCCTTTGTATAAGCAGAATATACGCACTCCTCTAATTCTTGCTGTGTATAATCATCAAGATAGCCCTCTAATATTTTCATTGCTCTTTCTTGGTAACTCATCTTGCTCATTTCTTCTATTTGACTCAAGGTGAAAGCAGTAATCTTTTCAGGTACAAACAAACCGCCGTCTGTAGCCAATCCCATCTTTATTGCCTCCGCC
>JAEZFR010000304.1 GCA_023417285.1 Bacillota bacterium | reverse complement strand
AAACAACCCCATACATTTACATTCCTTTCTCTAGAGCGAAGACTTAAGTATTTATAATGAGTCTTATTCCTCATCCTTATCTCGTTGTCTATGAATAAACCGTATAGGAGTACCCTCAAAACCAAAGCTTTTTCTAAGCTGGTTTTCAAGATATCGTTCATATGAATAATGGAAAAGCTCCAGGTCATTTACGAAAATAATAAACGTTGGTGGCTTAATGGAAGCCTGCGTCATGTAATAAATCTTTAGCCTCTTTCCTTTATCAGAAGGTGGCTGAACCATTGCAACAGCTTCATATATAAGGTCATTAAGCATTCCTGTGGAAATTCGAAACGCAGCTTGATCAGCAACAAACTTAATCAGTTCATATATTTTGTGAACCCTTTGTCCTGTTTTTGCAGAAATAAAGATAACAGGAGCATAGGTCATAAAACCAAGCTTTTCATGCACTGTCTTTCTATATTCCTCAAGTGTTCCTGTCTCTTTTTCTATAATATCCCATTTATTTATAACAATTATAGATGCTTTGCCCTGCTGATGAGCATAGCCTGCAATTTTGGTGTCCTGCTCGGTAACTCCATCTTCTGCATCAATCATTATAAGACAGACGTCAGCTCTTTCTATGGCTGTCCATGACCGGATTGCACTGTATTTTTCAATATTCTCGTTTATTTTACTTCTCTTCCTTATACCTGCTGTATCTATGAAGGTAAATTTCTGTCCATCTTTTTCTACATGGGTATCAATGGCATCCCTTGTAGTGCCCGGAATATTGCAGACAATTACCCTGTCTTCACCTAGTATCGAATTGATTAGTGAGGACTTACCCGCATTTGGTTTACCTACAACCGCAACTTTTATAGTCTCATCATCGTCTTCTTCATTGTTTTCATCAGGAAAATGGCTATATACTGCATCCAGCACATCCCCCATTCCTAAACCATGAACTGATGATATTACAATCATATCGCCCATTGCCAAATTATAAAATTCATATACCTCTGGTGGCGGATCCCCAACTCGGTCAACCTTATTGACAGTAAGTACAATAGGCTTTTGAGACTTTCTTAACATGGTAGCAACCTCTTTGTCGGTGGCTGTCATACCATCCTTTGCATCTACCATAAAAATTATTACATCTGCAGTCTCTATGGCAATTTCTGCCTGACGCTTCATTTGCTGCATTATTATATCTTCTGAATATGGCTCAATTCCACCTGTGTCAATTAAGGTGAATCTTCTGCTGCGCCATTCAACTTCGGTATAAATTCTATCTCTGGTAACACCAGGGGTATCTTCAACTATGGATATCCTGCTCCCTGCAAGATAATTAAAAAATGTTGACTTTCCGACGTTCGGTCTGCCAACTACTGCAACTATTGGTTTTGGCACTTGTTGTACCTCCCTTTCTACTTTCCGGTAATTGCCTTTACAAAATCCTTGCCGTTATTTTCTACAATGCGAACCTTAACTTTTAACTCCTGCTCAAGCTGTTGGACAGTACAGTCGTCCAGAAAAACTGTTTCTCCTGCTTTGAGCATGCTTCGTGTAATGAGCAATTCATCTCCCAAAGGCTTATCAATCAGCTGATTTATAATGTCCCGTCCTGTCAAGAGTCCACTCACAGTAACCATAGGACCAAAGAAATCATTTTCAATCGCATAAACATTAACACTAATCTGACTATATACAGATGTTATACTATCTACCAATTTTAATATATTTTTATAGACAAGTCTACCAGTAGCAATGCTAATGTTCCTTTTTTCAACCTGTCTTGCTTTTCGCTTCAATTCTATACCCACTTCATGCTTTAACAAGGCAAGCAGACCAACACCGTTTTCAATCTGCGGAAATTCTTCGTAATGATTATAGTCAGGTATTTCATATCCTGCATTTATATAAAATTCATCTGCTAAATATACAATAGAAGATCCCTTTTCATCCATGAGCTTTCTCTGCCATTCATGTACCTGTTTGATAACATGCTGGCAACTCTCTGTATCAAAAGGTTCGAGCTCAAATAAGTTCTCTCTATATTTTGTGATACCAACCGGTACCACTGAAATGCTTTTCATGTCAGGGTATAAGCACACCAAATCGCTGATAGTTTTGTCCAATTCTTGACCGTCATTTATGTTTTTACACAGTACTATCTGGCAATTAACCTCGATTCCTGCATTAGTAAGCATTTTGATTTTGTCCATCACATCGCCCGCAAATCGGTTGTTGAGCATCTTAACCCTTAGTTCCTTATTTGTGGTATGAACCGAAACATTAATAGGAGACATCCTATACCTTATTATCCTCTTTAAATCCTCTTCCTTAATATTTGTAAGAGTAACATAGTTTCCTGAAAGAAATGAAAGTCTCGAATCATCGTCTTTGAAGTAGACTGTTTCTCGCATACCTTTAGGCAATTGGTCAATAAAGCAAAAAATACAATTATTTGTGCAGCTCCTTGCCTCAATCATGGAGTCTTCAAACTCGATACCCAAGTCCTCGTTTTCATCTTTTTCAATCTCTATCTCCCATATCTCACCGTTAGGCTTCTGAACTTCCAGCAGCAATTCTTCTGAAAGACAATAAAACCTGTAATCAAAAATATCTTCGATAACCTGCGAATTTATAGAAAGGAGTATATCTCCTACTTCAATTTCTGCCTCTTCAGCAATGCTTCCTTTTTGTATGGCGCAAACCTTGTTTTTTGAGGACAACTCAAAATCCGTCCTTTCGTGTGCTGCAAAACTTACAGCTTTATTGTATATCTAAAAAAGAATGCTTTTATAATCCCTGTATTTATCTTATTATGTACAGTTTTCCGAAGTCAAATACAGCATTATTGACTCAGGATTTATTGTCACAAAAAAGCAGCATGACTACGTTGAGCCTGCTGCTTTAATGACAATATAATTATTTAGCTTCTACTTTAACTACTTGTTTGCCATCATAATATCCACATTCACCGCATACCTTGTGAGGCAGCTTGAAAACGTGACACTGTGGGCAGCTAACCAGAGTTGGTGACGCCAGTTTCCACTGGGATCTTCTTTTACCTGTTCTTGCTTTGGACCATCTACGCTTTGGATTTGCCATCAATAACACCTCCCTACTATAATGCAACCATCTAAGTAGAAACCTACTTGAAAAAATCTTTAAGTATTTCCATTCTTGGGTCTACTATTTCGCGTTCATCACAATTACAATTTTTAATATTAAGTTTATTGCCACAGTTCCTGCATAACCCCTTGCAATCCTCGCTGCAAAGCAACGTCATAGGCATAGCAAGAATAATATTGTCTATAAGTGGCTTATCAATGTCTACAACATTTCCCTCAAATGTATAAGCATCACTGTCTTCAGAGTCTACTGTCTGAACAAAGTTTTCATCAATAGTAACTTCTAAAGAATCCTTAATGCCTTTTAGGCATCTAACGCAGTTCCCGCTATATTCAAAATGAAGCATACCACTCAGTTTCAATAATCCTCCTAAGTTGACAATACGTCCTGTAAACTTAAAAGGAGGATAAAATGTAGCGCTAGTATAAAGCTCCTGCAAACCAGGTAAATCATCACGAAACTGGATATCTATCCCAGCCCCTTCAACTTTTACTATATCTGACACATTCACTTTCATAGGCAACCCTCTTAAAAACCGACAACTGATATTATACTAACTAATAATAGGTTTGTCAATAATTCTATTCTTTATTTCAAAAGTTCTATTTTATTTCAAGAGTTCTATACTTTATTTCGATATCTCTATACTTTATTTCAAGATCTCTATACTTTATTTCAAAAGTTTCACAGTTTCTCTAGCAATAGCAAGTTCCTCGTTTGTTGGGACAACTAAAGTCTTTACTGTTGCTCCCTCAGCACTAATATCAATTTCCTTGCCTCTGGTGTTATTCTTCTGCTCATCTATCTTAATTCCAAAGAAATCCATATCCTTTAGTATCATGTTTCTTACCACTGGATTATTTTCTCCGACTCCGGCAGTGAATACAATAGCGTCTGCACCATTCATGGCAGCTAGGTATTCTCCAATAACTTTCTTTACTCCATATGAGAAAATTTCTATAGCGAGCTGGGCTCTCTTGTTGCCTGAGTCAGCAGCATCATGCAAATCTCTGAAGTCACTGCTCACGCCTGATACTCCAAGTACACCTGACTTCTTGTTGAGAAGTGTGCTTATACCCTTAATATCAAGATTTTCCTTACTCATAAGGAAAGTAACTATTTCAGGGTCAATGTTTCCGCATCTTGTTCCCATTGGAACGCCTGCTAACGGAGTAAAGCCCATGGAGGTATCTATGCACTTGCCCTTGTTTACTGCAGAAACGCTTGAGCCATTACCCAAATGACAAGTTATAATCTTTAAGTCGCAAAGTGGCTTACCAAGTAACTCAGCAGCTCTTTCAGCTACGAATTTGTGTGAGGTTCCGTGGAAACCATATTTTCTTATGCCATACTTTTGGTACATTTCATATGGGATAGCATAGATATATGCTTGTTCTGGCATTGTTCTATGGAAAGCAGTATCAAAAACTCCCACCATAGGAACGCCTGGCATTATCTGCTGACAAGCCTCAATACCGATAATATTTGGAGGATTGTGGAGTGGAGCAACTTCAATACAAGCCTTTACCGCTCCCATTACTTCATCATTGATTACTGCAGAGCTGCTAAACTTTTCTCCTCCATGAACTATTCTATGTCCAACTGCAGAAATCTCGCTCATGCTTGGAATTACACCGATTTCAGGATCTACCAAAGCATTTATAACCGCTTGAATAGCATCTCTATGATTCTTGAGCTCGAGGTCTCTTACAACTGCACCCTCTTCTCCTCTAGACTGCTTAAGATATGATCCCTCAATACCTATTCTATCGCAAAGCCCCTTTGCAAGTACTGATTCATTAGTCATATCGATCAACTGATACTTTAATGAAGAGCTACCTGTATTTATTACCAATACCTTCATGAAAATTCATCTCCCTTGATATACAATAAACTCATTATTATACTTCCAAAAAAATATATAAAAACTCCAGTTAATTTTTACATTTTTATTAATAATTACGATGGATTATTTTGCAACATTCTGTGCCTGAATACAAGTAATAGCTACTACACCAACTATATCTTCAGCACAACATCCTCTTGACAGGTCATTAACAGGCCCTGCAAGTCCTTGAATAATCGGACCATAAGCTTCAGCCTTAGCTAATCTCTGAGTTAGCTTGTAAGCAATGTTACCGCAGTTGAGATCTGGGAATATAAGAACATTTGCTTCACCAGCTAAATCACTGCCTGGAGCCTTTGACTTACCAACTGATGGAATTATTGCAGCATCTGCCTGCAATTCTCCATCGAGCTTAAGGTCTGGAGCCTTCTCCTTAGCATATTTAGTTGCCTGTATAACCTTTTCAGTCAATTCACTCTTTGCACTTCCATATGTTGAGTATGAGAGCATTGCAACCTTTGGCTCTGCCTCAACAAGACTCTTAAAGGACTTTGCAGAAGCTATAGCAATTTCTGAGAGTTCTTCAGCATTTGGGTTTTCAACCAACCCGCTATCTCCATATACAAAGATACCATTGTGACCATACTCACAGTCAGGTACTACCATTACAAAGAATGCAGAAACAAGCTTTGAGCCTGGAGCTGTCTTAAGTATCTGGAGAGCAGGTCTTAGAGTGTTTCCAGTAGAATTTATTGCACCGGCTACCATGCCGTCCGCTTCACCCATCTTTACCATCATTACACCAAAATAAAGTGGATTTTTGAGTGTTTCTTTAGCCTGTTCAATTGTCATGCCCTTTGACTTTCTGAGTTCAACTAGTTTCTCAGCATACTGTTCAAATCTTTCAAAATCATCAGGATCAACAATTTGGGCTTTTGAAATATCTAAATCACCAGCTAACTCCGCTATAGCACCCTTATTTCCAACGAGAATAATATTTGCAATACCCTGTTGTTGTATCATAGCTGCAGCTTTGATTGTTCTAATATCAGTACTCTCAGGAAGTACAATTGTCTTAATATCCTGCTTGGCTCTTTCAATAGTTCTTTCTAAAAAATTCATATAAGACCCCTCTCCTTATACCCTCATTATTTATTAAAAAATTAATTATATTACCTGGTCATAGAACCTGAGACCATCTAAACACAACACTTTTATTATATACAAATTGAATATTGTATACAAGATAAAACAGCAAAAAACAACGAACTTTTTTGTATTTCATACTAAAATAAACATTATGAATATACATACATTTATGTTATAATTTAAGAATTGTAATTAATTTGTATTTCCGTGGAGGACAATATAAATTTGTCATTATATTTAAAATCTTCACATTTGAGGGTCAGTATTATAAACTATATATGATGTACAACACATGATGTCAAAATAACGAAAGGATTTCAAAAAAACATATGAACGCAAAATTACTTTTGTATTGCACTTCATTTTTTTGTGGAATGTCTATTATGGCAGTTGAACTTAGTGCTTCAAAACTCCTTGCTCCATACTTTGGAACATCTCAGGTTATTTGGACAGTTATTATCGGTTTGATTATGATATCTCTGAGCATAGGAAACATTTTGGGTGGTAGGTCTGCTGATAAACACAACAGCATGAATAGGCTCTATTTCTATATATGGATTGCATCTCTTTGGGTAGCAGTGATTCCTTTTGTAGGTAAATACATAATAGCTGGTATTACAGGACTTTTGGTAGTATTTCTGCCATCAAATCTTTTGGTCTCGGGCTCTGCCCTTTCATGCCTGATTATTTTTTCGGCTCCCTTAGTTGTTTTAGGTATGGTGTCGCCATATTTAGTAAAGCTTGGTGTTACCGATATGGATACCAGTGGAAAGACAGCCGGCCAGATCTATGCAATGAATACCATAGGAAGCATAATAGGAACATTCTTACCAACCTTTGTTACAATTCCTACGATAGGCACTGGTAAGACCTTTCTAGTATTTTCATTAGTACTCAATATGATCTGCATTACATATTTTATACTTAACAAGACAAAAGTAATAAGGGTTTCGGTTAGCCTTCTTATTATACTGGGTTTATGCCTATTCCCCTTCTCAAACTCGTATGCTTTCTGGAAGGATAACATTATTGAAGACGAATCCCTTTACAATTATCTTCAGGTTTCTGAAAAGGACAACACCGTTTATCTATCTACAAATGTGGCCTTCGGAGTACAATCGGTGTACAAAAAAGATAATAACCTTTCAGGCTTTTACTACGATTACGGACTAATGGCACCAATGTTTATTAAAGATACTACTTTAAATAAGAAGCAAGATCTTCTTGTGCTCGGAATGGGTACCGGCACTTATGCCAAACAAATAAAGAGGTATTATCCCAACACTTCAACTGATGGGGTTGAAATTGATCAAAAAATTGTGGATTTATCAAAGCAATATTTTGATTTGAAGGAGGATGAGGCCAATATCTTTGTAACTGATGGCAGAACCTTTTTATCCGACAAGGATTGTAGAACCTACGATATTATAATGGTAGATGCATATCACGATATTACCATCCCATTTCATATGGCAACACAGGAGTTTTTCACAGAAGTATCAAAGCACTTAAAGCCAGGTGGAGTTATATTAATGAATATCAATATGAAATCCAAGGGTGATAATCCAATAAATCAGTACTTAACACAGACAGTAAAAAGTGTTATGAAAAAGGTTTATACTTGCGATATTAAATCAGGGACAAACATGTTGGTGTTTGCATCTAATGACGTGAATTGTGTAGATAATTTTGAGCATAATATTAACAGTGTGGAAGTAGATGATTCTGGCGCTTACGCTAAAATTGCCCAATATGTTAAAGAAAACCTAAAAGAAGTCACAAAATCTGAGCTTGTGTTCACTGATGACTGGGCTCCGGTAGACGTGCTCGGACAAAGTCTTCTGAATGATATGGTACAGGATGAATTAGGCTTTGTTAAGGAAACCATAGACAAGAAGGGCATTAAGGGATTATTTGAGCTATTGGAATAGCAGTAGTTGATGTTATATATGCTGAGAAACCTTGACACGGACATTTTCAAAATAATATAATTAGTCTATTCAATACTAAATATTATACTTTTACGTGCGATGAAGATAATAAGTATGGCTTTAAGCTCATTCAAGAGAGTCGGCAATGGTGTGAGTCCGATATGAGCACTGCTAGAAACAAAAGTCTGAGTAACGTAGGGCTCTCCCCTTATAGAGAATTAAGATGGGCTTTGCCAAGCTAGGTGGTACCGCGGAAGATTAACCTTTCGTCCTGCATTTTTACTGGACGAAGGGTTTTTATTATTTATAAAATATAGAAAGGAGTAGACATATGAAACAGACAAGGACAAGATTCGCGCCAAGTCCCACAGGATACATGCACATAGGAAACCTTAGAACTGCATTGTATGAATACCTTATTGCAAAAAAAGACAATGGAAAATTTATATTGAGAATAGAGGATACAGATCAGGAGCGTTTTGTCGAAGGTGCCGTTGATGTTATTTACAAGACTCTTAAGCTTGCAGGAATGAATCATGATGAAGGTCCTGATATCGGAGGAGAGTACGGTCCATATGTACAAAGCGAGCGAAAAGGCATGTATCTTGAGTATGCCAAGAAATTAGTTGACCTAGGGGGAGCATATTACTGCTTCTGTACAAAGGAAAGACTTGCTGCTCTCAAGGAGGAACACGAAGCAAAAGGAGAACAAAATAGATATGACCGTTGCTGTATGAAGCTTTCAAATGAAGAAGTAGAAAGTAAGCTGTCTTCCGGAATGCCATATATTATTCGTCAAAAGATGCCTGATACAGGCTCTACAAGCTTTGATGATGCAGTATACGGGACAATAACGGTTGAAAACTCCGAGCTCGACGATCAGATTCTTATTAAGACGGACGGCATGCCAACATACAACTTCGCCAATGTAATTGATGACCATACTATGGCTATTACACATGTTGTCAGAGGAAATGAGTACCTGGCTTCTACCCCTAAGTATAATCTTCTGTACAAGGCATTTGGATGGGATATTCCAACATATGTTCATGTTCCTCTTATACTAAAAGGTTCAGGACAAAAGCTCAGTAAGAGAGCGGGCGACCCTTCTTTTGAAGATTTGGTTGCAATGGGTTATCTCGTAGAAGCTATAGTGAACTATGTTGTACTCCTCGGATGGAGCCCTAGCACAAATCAGGAGATTTTCTCATTAGCTGAGCTCGAGCAGATTTTTGACATTGATGGCATTTCCAAGTCACCAGCAATTTTTGATATTCAAAAGCTAACCTGGATGAATGGAGAATATATAAAAAAGTTGCCTGTTGATGAATTTGATGCTATGGCAAAGCCTTATTATCAGAAGGCACAGCTAAGCAATTCAATAGATACAATGAAGCTTAGCAAGCTCTTGCAGATGAGAACAGAGGTGCTGACATCTATTCCTGAAGCAGTTGACTTTATTAATGAGCTACCCGATTATGACCTTCAAATGTTTGTTCACAAGAAGAGTAAAACTACTCTGGAGAACTCACTTGAAGCATTAAAGGGTCTGCTACCTGTGATTGAAGCAATGGATAACTGGAATGAGACTTCAATACATGACACTGTGTTTGCTCATATTGAAGCATTAGCGGTAAAAAACAGTCTCATACTATGGCCACTCAGAACCGCAGTATCAGGTAAAGCTGTTACTCCTGGTGGTGCAATTGAAATAGCTGATATACTAGGTAAGCAAGAAAGTATTAGAAGAATTAACATTGCTATCGAAAGATTAGAAAAAGAGCTTGCTGGCTAGTAGCTAATAAATATTAGAAAAAGAGTTTGCTGCTAATAGCTAATAAGTATTAAAAAAAAGAGTTTGCTGCTAATAGCTAATAAATTTTAGAAAAGAGCTTGCTGCTAATAGCTAAGAAATAATGCATTAAAATATATAAAACGAGTTTTTTCAAATAAAACATTAAGTATAACGGAGGGGTTTTATGTCAGAAGAAATTAAGGATATAAATGGAGAAGCCGAGGAGACTATCGCTTCAAATTTTATTTATGACTTTATAGATGAAGACCTTGCAGCTGGAAGGGTACCTG
>JAEZFR010000289.1 GCA_023417285.1 Bacillota bacterium | reverse complement strand
GGTACTAGCTATCCTATATCAGCTTCATCAATATCTGATTGCTTCTCTCAATGAAATTAGTCATAGCTTCGGCCTCTAACGGTTCATGGCTCATCTTTGCAAGATCAATCACATGCTCACTAATAAGCTTAAGGTCTTCCTTCTTTTGCTCATTGTCCTTCATTCCAATCATAGCCTTAATAAGGTTGTTTGAAGAGTTAAGCACCAAAGTCTGCTCTTTTGGGAACATGGTTGATACATCCATTCCACCAAACATAGCACTCATTTCCTGCATTCTTCTGGACTGTTCTGACAATAGCATCATTGCTGGTACAGAAGAATTCTTTAGGCTTTCAACCTTTATTGTTATCTTATCATTGTTAACGGTTTCCTTAAAGAGCTCCTCTACAAACTTCTGCTCTTGTTCGGTAACAGCAGAGTCGGTATTCTTCATATTTTCAGAGATATCCGCATCTATTCTGCTGAACTTAACACCGCTCATTTTTGTTTCAAGGAATTGCATGAAGTGATTGTCAATCATTGTTGACAATATTACTGCTTCCATATCATTTTCATTGAAAAGCTTGATATATTGAGCCTGCTGCTTTTCATTAGAAACATAGAATACCTTGTTTTCGTGCTTCTCCTTGTTTCTTTCCAAGTAATCTGTGAGTGTAGTAAAGTCACCCTTTGTTGATTTATAAATTACAATATCTTTCACTCTGTCGTAGAATTTATCCTCTCGAATACAACCATACTTTACAAATGGATTTATATCTTCCCAATATTTATTAAAGTTCTCTCTCTCATTTTCAAATAATGATGTAAGCTTGTCCCCCACCTTTTTGGTAATATGAGTGGATATCTTCTTTACATAACCGTCATTCTGCAGGAAGCTTCTTGACACGTTAAGCGGCAAGTCTGGACAATCAAGCACACCCTTTAGCAGCAGTAGGAACTCAGGAATTACTTCTTTTATGTTATCAGCTACAAAAACCTGATTGTAGTACAGCTTTATCTGACCTTCCATTGTCTCAAACTCATGCTTTAGCTTAGGGAAGTATAGAATTCCCTTCAAATTGAATGGATAGTCCATGTTTAAATGAATCCAGAAAAGAGGATCATTAAAATCGTGGAATACCTTTCTATAGAAAGCTTTATATTCTTCCTCTGTGCAATCCTTTGGATTCTTTAGCCACAGTGGATGCGTATCATTTAGAGGCTCAGGTTTTTTATCAGTAGCTTTTTCTGAATCAACCTTAGCATCTGAATCATTAGCTGTTTCAGGCTTTTCATCCTTTTTTGCAGCTCCATCCTCAAGGTATAATTCAAATGGCAAGAATGAGAAATACTTTTCGAGGGTCTGTCTCATTTTATATTCATCTGTAAACTCTAGGCTATCATCAGCAAGATAAAGAGTAATGGTAGTACCTCTTTCCTTTCTGTCTGAATCAATCATCTCAAATTCAGTGCCACCATCACTTATCCATTTGACAGCTGCCGCGTCGGGTAAGAAGGACTGGGTATCAATCTGTACTCTAGTTGAAACCATAAAAGCTGAGTAGAACCCTAAACCAAAGTGCCCGATAATCTGAGCATCATCAGATTTATCCTTGTACTTTTCAATAAAATCAACTGCTCCTGAGAAAGCAATCTGGTTTATATATTTCTTTACCTCATCAAGCGTCATACCAATACCATTGTCAATGACCTGTATTGTTTTCTGCTCCTTATTTACAATCACCTTTATATAATAGTTTTCATCTGCAGATAACTCTGCCTCTCCAATGGAAACAAGCTTCTTCAGCTTACTGATAGCGTCACTTGCATTTGATACTAACTCTCTGATAAATATATCCTTCTCAGAGTACAACCACTTTTTTATAATGGGAAAAATGTTTTCGGTGTTAATCGAAATATTACCACTTTCATGAACCATATTTATTACCTCCAACTCTAATATGCTTTATCTATTAATTATTTTACTCTACAAATAATTGTTGTCAAGATTTTTTTAGCACTCACCAACAAAGAGTGCTAACACCTTATAAAATAAGCAAAAAATTTGAAATTATTTGTCACATTTTCATGCCTACAAGAGTATTATGTTTTACAGCTTAATATAGAAGTGAGGTGACAACAATGGGAGACAATTTTGATATACAGAATCAATGTGAAGAGCAGGAAGGCTTTATAATGCATCAGGTAGAAAAAATAAGACAATTTCTCAGAAAAGAATTAATGAATGAACTTAAGAACTATATAGATACACTTTTTGAGGATATAATTGAATCCATCTGGTGTCTATGCAAAAGAATACAAACACAAGGCTTAAAGGGTTATGCATTCTTTTACAACAACTCAATTGAAAGGCCTGTAACTATACCCTCAGGACAAGCAATCAGCTTTTATAATTTGCCATTGATAAAAAACAACATGGTTTCACTAACTAACTATTGTGATATAAGGTTCAACTATGATGGATTATATGAAATACTTTATCAGGTTACAACCGAAGAATCAGGAGGAATCTTTGGACTAAAATGTAATAGCGACTATCTATCGGGTTCACTTTATTCAACCTCTTATAATCAGGTATCAGGTCAAGTAATAGCATGCATAAAGAGGGACACTGTTTGCTCACTTTGCAATGCCAACACTGTCAAAGTAGATTTGGCTGAAACAAGCACACTCAATATACAACAATTTGTAAATGCATCTTTATCAATAAAATATCTAGGGCCAATATAGCTTATAAACTAATGTTCATTATTAATTTATAATGTTCTTTACTGGTATAAGAATGCTCTTTACTAGTATAAAAAAGTTCTTTATTTCAATTAAAAACCTTCTGCTATGGTATGCTGCTATAGTACAAGGTTTTTTGTTTTTACCCAAAGAGAGAAATGCGTTTTGATTCATCACAGGTTATTATCTTCTTTTTGCCATCAAGCAATGTTGCTATTGTAACCTTGCCACCCCATAGCTCTACAATATGTTTCAACGTTTCATAAGTATAGCCTAGTTCCAATTCACGTCCATCAAACTCATGCGTCAGTAGCATTGTGCCCTCCTTATGAAGCCAGTCTTGTACCTTAATTACAGGTATGCTGCCAATGCCCACAGTGTTTGCCAAGGTATCTCTTATTTTAATCCACCCGCTATCATCTGATACTTCAGAAATCATATATTCGTTTCCGGCTGTAATATATTCAAACAAGTTCATTTCATTGCATAATGACTGTGTGAGATATCTCCTGATAAAAGACTGATCTCGTTCAAGTTCCCTAATTTTAAAAATAGCATCTACTCCCTCCCTATTATATATATCTTCAAATATTTTAAAGCCAATATAATACGGGTTAATGCTGGATTTAAGAGGTCTGATTACCTCGTTATGCCGTCTCAAAAACTCAAAGTGCATATCTTGAGGTAGCTCAAGCCTATTCAATATAGTATAATGCCAAAAGCTTGCCCAACCCTCATTCATTATTTTGGTTTCTATCTGTGGTATAAAGTACTTTGCTTCTTCCCTAACTATAGATAGAATATCTTTCTCCCATTGCTGCAGCCTACCATTTTCTATAATAAATAGAAGTATATCATTTCTTTGTGCATCATCTATTTTATGCTGCATCTCAAAATCTTCAGCATCAGATTTTTTAATATCCTCATATCTTTGGAGGTAAGGATATTCCTTTCTATTATTATAAATAGCTGAGTTATCTTTTTTGGTTTCCGGCTTATGTGTCCTAAAATCCATAACTCTTTCTGTCTGATACTTAATGGCGTGGGCTGCATTTAAAATACGCTCAACCTTTTTGTAACCTATGCTTGGATCTTTGATGTATTCTCTTATCCTATCAGCATGATTTTTAAACATTTCAATAGAATAATTGGCATTGGTACCTTCTCTAAACAATCTATTGTTTTTAAAAAAATCATTATGAGCATATACATGAGATATGGTTAGTATTTGCAACAGCAAAGTATTGTCCTTCATGAGATATGCAATACAAGGATTAGAATTAATAACCATTTCATATGGTAAACCAGTAAGATTGTACTTATGTAGCGTCTTAGTCCGCTCATAAGCCTTACCATAGCTCCAATGTGGATAATGAGATGGCATTCCAACGTATGTTTCGTACCCAATCATATCTTCATAATTAATTATCTCAAACTCCTGAGGATAAAAATCAAGACCGCATTCTTTGACTATATTCTCTATTTTTTCGTTCCAGTATTCCAGATCATTTAGACAAAAATCCCCCATTTTTTCCCCCTTCGGTTGGCTGGTTTATTATATCTAGGGTATTATGCTGCTCATTAGCTTTATATGTTTGGCTGTGGGAATGATGTTGGCTAACAGCCCTATTTGGGCTAGCAGTTCTATTCGCTAGCAGTTCTATTCGCTAGAGTTGTATCCTGGGCTAGCAGTTCTATTTTGGATAACTGCTCAGATTAGCTAGGCTTCTTCGTGTCTGGCTCCTTATCAAGCAACTTTTTTAATGAAGGAAGAACATCTTCCTTTTTATTGATAGTAATAGCATAAAAATTAGCACTGTTTATATTGTTTTGAAGCTCTGCCTTTATTGTACTCCCCATAGTGTAATAACCGGGGACTATCTCACCATATCCAAACAAATTGCATAGTTCACAAAGCTTTTTACCACTCTCAATTGCACGTTTGTTATCCTCTGACCAGTTATCTCCATCACTACAATGAAACGCATAAACGTTCCAGTTTGAAGGGCTGTATCTCTCGTTAATTATCTCAATAGCTTTGTCATAGCCGCTGCTGATATATGTGCCCCCTGATTCACCTCTATGGAAGAATTCTTTTTCATTAACCTCTTTTGCAGTAGTAGTGTGAGCAACAAATGCTACCTCTACATTAGCGTATTTTAGGCGAAGGAACTGGTACAAAAGAAAATAAAAGCTTCTGGCAAGATATTTTTTTGTTTGGTCCATAGAGCCTGATACGTCCATAATACAAATAACAACGGCATTATAGTCCCGCTTATTGTCTTCTTTAATTCTATAGTATCTCAAGTCATCTTCAATAAATGGGAACCTTTTATTCTTTTTTTCTTGGCTTACACCGAAATTATAAACACTACTTATAGGGCCATCTTCAATGCTGTTGCCCTCAGTAATGTTTTCGTTGTTATCTGATTGCTCTCTTAAAGCTCTCTTGCTAGCCTGCTTCCTTTTGATTTTCTCAATAACAGAGCGCTTTTTTGCAAGCTTAGGAGGAATACCCTTTCGCTGGTACCCCAACTTTCTATAGCTTTTGCATTCAAGGTTTGAGAGCTTTCGCTTATCAATATCGGGAAGCTGCATGTCTTCAAAGAGATACCTGATAACTTCTTCTATGGTAATCTCAGTTTCATAAATTTCTTCTCCCTCTTGATTTCCAGCCTTTCCATTTGCTTGCCCATTTTGACCCGAGTCAGCGCCAAATTTGTCACCGCGCTTTTCGTTTCCGTCACCAGCACCAACTCCTGGCTTATTTTTTCCATATATAAACTGAAATTCTTTGATACCCTTGATAGGTATTTTAATTTTCTTATCACGACTTTGACCAATAATACTCTCTTCTGCTATAATACTTCCTAAATTTTTTTTGATAGACTCTTCTACAAGCTCCCTATGTCTACGCCTGTCTTCAGCAGTCCTATCTCTTCCAACGCTGGTACAGTCCCTGAAAATAGCCATGAAATCACCTTAATCCTTCCAGAGATTATTAGCAGCATATTTTAGTATTACATTACAGCAATGGTCGCAATAGCCGTTTTTCTTCATCTCCTCGACCATGGTATTATACTTTTGAGTCTGTTCCTTATCCCTTACCTTTGCCTGTGTAATTATTCTGCTCAAGTCTCTAACAGATGTGGTTAGCTTTTTCTCAATTGCATCCTTTAGAGGTTCATAACTGCTATAATCAAGGCTTCCACCATTTCTCATTACAAAGAACATGTATGCAGTGACATCTGATCTGAAGCCCTTTACTGCTGTATCAGAAATCCCTATCTGCTCTTCTATTGAGCGCATAAACTTCTCGTCCGGTTCAAGCTCTTCCCCAGTATTTTTATCTTTTATCTTTGTGCGGTTTACGAACGCTTCCGCGTGATCAAGGTAGTTATTAAATAGGCTTTCAGCTTGTTCCCTGTAGCCATGAATAAACGCCTTTGTAACTTCCTTTTCAAGTATCTTGTTGTACTCTTTTTTGACAACATCATAAATAAGTCTTGTGTAGCGTTCCTTCTCCTCCTCATTTATCGCTAACTCCTTAACAGATTTTATGAGAGCTTCCATTACAGAAATTGGGTTGATGCAATTGTTCTCGGAGTCTGATAGTGCCGTATCCAGAGCCTTCATTATAAATCTTGTGGAAATACCGGTCATGCCTTCTCTTGCTGCTTCTTCACGCAGCTCAAATATATCAATCTTCTTCGTCATACCCTTTTCTAGTATTTCTTCTCCATTATAAATTTTAAGCTTTGTAATAGGGTCAACCTTATTAGATGGAGCTAATCTTGTAAGTATAGCAAACATTGAAGCAACCTCAATAGTATGAGGAGCAATATGAGCATTAAATTTGCTCTTTGATAAAATCTTGTTATATATTTTTATTTCTTCATTTAGTTCAAGGCAATATGGGACCTCTATTTTGACTATTCTATCTAAAATTGCTTCATTGGTATGGTCAGAACGGAATTTATTCCACTCAGCTTCATTAGAGTGCGCTAGTATTACACCATCAAAATAAATCATAGCTCCCTTGCCTGGCGAAGGAATGGACTTCTCCTGAGTAGCGGTTATCATAGTATGTAAGTATTCTGTCTCATTTTTAAATACCTCTATGAACTCGACAATGCCACGATTTCCGGCATTAAATGCACCGTTTAGAGATAGCACACGGGGATCATCCTCTGAGTACAAATCTATTTTGGATATGTCAACACTGCCTATAAGAACGGAAGTATCCTGGTTGTTAGGATCAACAGGTGGCACTACTCCTATGCCCTTTCGAGACCTTATGGAAAATCCCACTGTCTCAACAGGCATTTTTTCATATTCTCCATTAAACTCATTTTTTAGGCGGTATCTGCATATGGGACACAGATCTCCTTCTATTTTAATCCCCAATGCATTCTCAAAATCTGCTCTAAGGTGCTTTGGAATCAGGTGCAACGGCTCTTCTCTCATTGGACAATCCTTTATTGAAAATATTACAGGGGACTGTTCGAGTGCTCTCTTCAACGCTTCCATAAGAGATGATTTACCTGCGCCAACAGGTCCCGCTAGATAAAGCACCTGCCTTGCCTCCTCTCCAGCCATGGCAGCCGAGTGAAAGTATCTGACAATTTTCATAATGGTTTTATCTATTCCAAAAAATTCATCACTAAAAAATTTGTATTTTTTTATTACATCATTTCCATAAATCCGTCTCAACCTTGGATTTTCATCGGTTTTTACTATTTCAACTCCCAAAGAAGATATCATGTTAAATACTCTTTGGTGAGAAAGCATGCATATTTCTGGCTTTTCCTTGATTATATGAAGGTATTCCAAAAAATTACCTTCGAATTGCTTTCTGACTCTTTCCTCTCTATCCCTCTGTATCAATGCTGAAAAGTTAAACTCAGACGTGGTCATACACTATCCTCCTTTTTGCCGTTAAAAGCAAAATAACAGTCTTACTCTAAAATATATGTTTATAAATTCATAATATTATAGAAAAAGACTGTTAAATTAAAATAGTACATGCATAATGTAGATATAGGGAGGCTTAAAGCACCACAAGTTATGAGCTTTAAAGCATAAAACTTCGATATTTTCCTGTAATCTCATCCCTTCCTTGGTAGTCAAAAACTATAAGCTTATCATCGTAAACCTTGCTAACTCTTAAAAAAAACACCTTTTTTAATATATCCCTGGCCTGTAGCCCAGAATAATCAGGTAAATACGTTTCAACAAAATTAACATCCCTTAGAAGAGAATGAATGAGGTTATTATCAACAGTTATAAGACAGTTTTTAATAAATTCAGGTATTGTACCAGAGCTGTCAGTTGATAGAAAATCAATGGCCATGAGCTCAATAATATATATTTTGTCACCTTCATTTTCAGCTAAAGCATTAACAAAATGATACAATGCTTTTATATTTTCACGGTAAGAAACAGGCCTTTGCAAATATCCATGCTTAGCAAGATACTTAGATAACTCATAGTAGAAATTATACGGGGTAACAAAGTACTTGCTCATAATATATTCCAAAATATTGCTGAACCGTCCTGAGTTAAAGTATCTTTCCAATGTTTCCTCTACCATTTTTAACTCAAGAATTTCATCAAAGGTTATATAGTTGTTTTGGAGAATTTCGTATGGAGAATAGTCTTTGTATATATATCCATGCTTCTCTTCTTCCTTCCTGATTTTAGAACCCTTTAGCAACTTCAAAAAACCTAACTGAAGCTGATGTGCACCCAATTTATAAACCTTATTAAAGGAATCAATAAATGAAGTATAGTCCTCATATGGCAGACCAGCTATTAAGTCAACATGGACATGAATATTACCGGCAGCAAGCAATTGTTTTACATTGTCAAATAGAACAGGCAATTTTGTTATACGGTCAATTTCGTTAAGGGTTGCTTCATTTACTGTCTGTATACCTATCTCTAGCTGTATTCTGCCCTTCGGAGCAGTTATTAGGAGTTCCAGTAAAGCCTTATCAAATAAATCGGCTGCTACTTCAAAATGAAAAGTGGTTTCACAGTCTAAATCTATGATGTGTTTAATAATGCTTAAAGCCCTGGACCTATTGCAGTTAAAGGTCCTGTCTACAAATTTGATTAATTTAGGCTTACTATTAAGAATTGTAGCCAAATCACTAAATACTCTCTCCAGTGAAAAGTACCTGACTCCACAAAAGGTTGATGAAATGCAATAAGAACAAGAAAATGGGCAACCTCTTGAGGATTCAAAATATACTATTCTATTGTCAAGTGTAGATAGCATTTCTGAGCTGTATGGTGCCACTAGACTGTCCAAATTCTGTATTAAATTAAAGCCCTCATTTATAAAGATTTCATTACCCTTTCGGTATGCTAACCCATTGATCCCTTTAAATATATCTGTTTGTATCTGATTGGCGTGCATCTTAGATTCTTCTATAGCATTTCCTATCTGTGAAAGGTGCCCTAAATTACAGCTTAGAAGGTCTATAAGTTCAGCCACTGCCAATTCACCTTCTCCACATAAAACAAAGTCTATCCCTGAATTTCTTTCAAGCAATAAGCCTGCATCATAGGAAACCTCTGGTCCCCCCAATATCACTTTGCAGCGTGGAAGCAGTTTTTTTATCTCAACAATCAGTGTTAATACCATCTCAATGTTCCATATATAACATGAAAAAGCCAGAATATCCGGCTTCTCCTGATAAATTTCTTTAAGAATATTATCTTTATTATCATTTATAGTAAACTCTCTGACAGCTGTGACACCTTGCATATAAGCTTTGTGTTGCGAGCAACTACCGCCCTCTGCATAATTCTTATGCCGAGAGTTGCTATGCTCCGAGCAATCATTATTCTGTGAGTTGCCATGCTCCGAGTAATCATTATTCTGTGAGTTGCTATGCTCCGAGCAATCATTATTCGGTGAGCAATTTTGCTTTAAATACCACACTGCAAGATTGGAATGAATAAACTTTGAGTTTATAGCCACAAAAAGTGTTTTCATTATTGTAAGAATACCTCACTTTTAATAGTATATTCACTATTATCCCATGATTATGGTAAGTATACAAGGACATATCAGCTATGTATCAAATTACCCCACGATACGAATATCTTCCTAAAATAAAAATAGAAGTCCTTTCTATTTACATTGTCTTTTGCAAAAACATCTGATTGAGCAAGTA
>JAEZFR010000216.1 GCA_023417285.1 Bacillota bacterium | reverse complement strand
CTCCTTAGTCATATTGTTAATTAGGGAAACTCTGAAAAAAAGGCCTCCCGGTTCCCCTTTACACCCTTGGCTGTTAACCCAAGGCTCTCAGCTGCCTTCATAACTCCCATATGCATTTGTTCCCTGCTTGTCTGTGCCAGCAACTTCTCTTATTTTGGTTATAGATGTTTTAAAACCGTATTGTTTGCTAATGGTTGTAAGACATGCAGCTCCGCAATCGGTAATGTCATGTTGTTTGGTACAGTAGTATTTTTGGGGTAACACAGAACTCTCCTTCTTGAGCAATAGATCTCATTTGGTTTCTATTTTTTACAATCAACAGTGCTATTGAACCTATTAATAAAGCAATATTTAAAATAACAAAAACTGTTCCGTATTTGTTATAAGTGTCATCTGTCATAAATTTATCCATAACTACTGAGGATGTATTTATTGAAATATGCAATAGAATTGGTCCAATCAAAGACTTTGTCCTTATATAAATAATTCCCAGCAGCACGCCTATCAGTACAGCATATGTACCCTGTATCACATTCATATGATACAGACCAAATATTACTGCCTGTATAATTACTGTAGCAGGCAGCTTTAACCATTTGCTAATTTCACCAAAAATAAAACCACGGAATAGTATTTCTTCAAATACTGGTACTATTATTCCAACTGTAATGATTCCTAGCATAAAGTTGCCATCTGTAAGTTGGCTTGCAAGCTTATTGTAGCTATCAAAAAAACCTTGTAAAGCATCAATATTACTTAATGCTGATAATACAATGCCTATAAAGAACTGTACAGGCAATCCAAGCAATAAAACTGCAAAAAATTGATTCCAAGAAATCTTACTAAATACACAATAATCTGAAAACTTATATTTGCCCACCTTAAACATAAGCAAATATGCTGGTATAGATAAAACAATAGCAGCTATAAGTACATAGTACATATTCTGGGCAGTAAATTGCTGTAATCCCTCATTTATATTTGTAATACCAAGTTGCGAACCTGTCATTGCAGCTTCAATACCCTGCTTTATTCCATATATAACGCCCAATATTACTCCCATTAATAGTTGAAGGATAAAATATATTCCTAAAAACAAGGCAATTTTCAATATTGGTTTAAAGATTTGAGATTTTTTCATAATTAAATCCTTTTCTGGGTTCTTTATTAATTATTTCTAAACTATAACACTAATATTTGAAAGTAATCCAAATAATAAATTAGACAAAGAAATACATTAAATAAAAAATATACTCCCCAAAATAAATTGCCATTTTGATATATATTTATAGTCCCTTTTGAAATATAGTAATTAATAAATGCAACAATATTAAAGTCTAGAACCCAAATCAACCATATCAGAGAAATAAACACCTGCAAACTAGTTATACTATTTAATACGGAAATAGACAAAACTAAAATAATTGAAAAGTTTACTATTGCATACTTTTTTTTAAAATATATTAGTGTTAAAAGGGAAACTAAATAAGAACATCCCAACAAAACATATAAAATCTTTACCATTTTTTATTACCTCTTTTTGTTTATTGTTATTTAGCCAATAATACCTCTAGTAATATAATACGCAGCACCAAAAAGTACAGCTCCTGTAGCCACAGCAGGTGCATCAGCAATAGCAGCACCAATACATACTACGGTAACTACTCCGCCTACTAGATTATCCCAATTAATACCGCCATCAACTATAATTTGTTCATTAATTGATAACTCTGAGAATAACATTTTTTCATAGTTTAAAGAACAATCCATGTATCTTCACCTCCTTAACTAACTGCAACAGCTAGTGCTATCCCACCTGCAATACATACACCACATACAACTAATGCTCCTAATGGAGACATACCCATTACAAAACCAAGTGCATATACAGCAGCTACTATTCCTCCACCTTCAACTACTTCCATTTCATTACGTGTCAACTCAGCAAAACCAACATTGTTCAAATTCATTGCATAAGTCATATTTAAAGACCTCACTTTCGTTTATAATAATTTTTTCTACAAAAGCACTTCCATCTCTTTTTGTCCTCCTGCGCATAGATTTCAAGCCAAAACCTCAGATGCCTTCGCAGTATATATTAACTCCTGCTCCATGGTTAACAGAAGCTAACTACAATGTATTTGGACTAACCCCTATATACACATCTACTATCATGTCGTCAGGTGTCATTCCCGGAAGTAAATCATTGACCTGCACATTATATCCAGCAGTTATTTGTTGTAAATTATTTTGCTGGATAAATGCTAGCATTTCATTATATGTATTCTGCAATGTTGCTGGGTTTCCAGTGTGTCTTTCGTATACTGCATTTAAAATTTTAAAGACAGGTTTTAGTGTGTATTCTCTAGGCAAATCAAGCTTTTTATCTATAGGTACAAGTATTTCCATATCTAACACTTGATTCCCATTAACATTTTCTATTGCAAATGTAACTGTTACAATGGGACCCTGTTTTTTTGCTTCATTATCCTGTAGAAGTTTACCTATTTTGATCATTTCTTCATTGATTTGTTGTTGTGTCATTTTCTTTCTCAATGATAAAACGTTTTCAAGTCTGAATTCTTTTCCGTATTCTACATTCATTGTATCTGTACTTCCCTTCTATATTCTGATTCTAATTAGTTTCGCTATGCATATTGCATAACATGCTTGGAGAACTATATTTGTATGTCCATTAGTAAATAAAATCATTCTATTATTAACCTTATAAGCTCACATCTTCTATTTCTTATCACCTTTGCCAAATAGGTCAGATAAAAAATCACTCACTATTTGAATAATATTTCTATACGAATCACCACCAGATATATTTTGCAGTTCAGTCTCGTTTAAATTTTTGAAATTATCTGTATTTATCATTGCAAACACCCTTTCACATGGTAATAAATACATGATAATTTATATGTAAATTATTTCAATACAATTTACACAACATGTCTTATTAATGTAATGAAATGGTTCGAAAGAGAATATCAAGAGTAAAAATTCCATTCTTGCATCTTAGGGATAACTCCCCTTTATTTTTTTCTACACTTTCTTTTATGTTTAGCAGCCCAAATCCATGCTCTGAACCATTGCTTTTTGTTGTAGCTATTGTATTTCCGTCTATAGATATATTTTTATTTACAGAGTTCGATATATTGATAATTAGACAGTCTCCCTGAGAAAAAACTTCTATTTTAATAAAGGGCGCATCGCTTTTTTCCGTTGCCTCTATTGCATTATCAATAGCATTACAAAAAATAGTACTGATATCAAATGGGCTGATAAAATTATCAGATGGTAAGCACCCACTGAATTCGAAATTTATATCCTTAGACTGTGCAACATGAGCTTTATCGTTAACAATTGCATCTACAATGGTATTACCCGTACTAATAATATTTTTATCTGAATTCAGTAAACTATTTATTTCACCAATAAAGGACTTCACTTCACCTAGCTTGTCCTGCTCAATCAGGTTCTTTATACACATAAGATGATTTTTCATATCATGCTTTAGCCGCTTAGTGTGCTTTGTACTTTCCATTAAACTTTTATAGTGCTCAAACTGTACGTCAAGCTGAGCCTTGGATAGTTGAACATTATAGAGTAGATACTTGTTTAAAACTATCTTATCAATCATAACTAGAAGTATTGCCGTATAAAGAATTGCTGTAATAGAGGATATTATCATTATAGCCGATGCTTTAACTGGTACTATTTCAAGTCTAGTTATTCCTATATCAAGCACTGCAACATGAAATGTTCCAAATAACGGAAGCGATGTTAATAGTAATGTCTGAGAAACTGATAGTTTGGATATTTTCAGATAAACATATGATTTGAAACTTCTAAGTATGCCAAATATTATTAAGAAAATAATAAGTTTAAATATAGAAATAAAAATTATATACTGATTATCATTTAATGTCTCGGAAAAAAAATTTTGGCTTGACTCTAAATTTATTATAGCTAGTACTAATACTTCTGTTGAGTAGCTTATGCAGAAAGTAGTAATCCAAGTAAATATCTGATGCATTACTTTTCCCTTGAACAGTATAAAGAAGATCAAGAAATGATAAAAAAGTAAAACTACTTTTACACTATTTAATAAAAATATACTAATAATTAATATAGTAATATAACCCATAATATAGGCTATTAATATTTTTAAAAATGATTTCTTTCTCTCTAGTAATACAATGGAAAAAAGAATACAAATAATACTATTAATAACATCTGAGAATACATTAGCTAATACACTAGTTATGCCCATTATCCGCTCCTCCTCATATACCCCCTGAAGGCCTCTGAAAATTCCTTATATTTTAGCTTGCTTAAGAATATCTTAGAATTGTTATCAAGGACAATTTCATTTTTGGAAAACTGAAATATGTGTTCAAAATTAACAATGAAACCCTTATGGCATCTGAAGAAGTTTTTACTCTTCAAGGAAACCTCTATATCACCTATTTTTAGATACAACAATATTGACTCTGTATTTAGTTGTAGTTTGGTAATTCTACCCGTACTTTCAAAGTAGTAGATTTTTGACAATGGAATTCTATATGTAACATTTTTATTTGAATAATTAAAAAAGTTATCTGATGTTTGCTCAATCTCTTGATAGGCTCTTTTCATAGTATTATATATTTTTGACTCATCAAGTGGCTTTACCAAGTAATCAAAAGGTTTAACCTCAAATGCTTCAAATACCTTCTCCGAGTAAGATGTCAGAAATATGATAAGTCCATCATAAGCACGTTCTCTAAGCTTTCTAGCAGTTTCTATGCCATCTAGCTGCATCATTTGATAATCCAGAAAAACAATATCCGCTTGGTAAAAATCACATTCAAGTAATGCTTCCCCACTTTGGAAGGTAATTATTTTTGCACTATCATCAAATGATTGCACATATGATTTAATACTTTGTAAAATAATTGTATCATCATCGCAAATAATTATTTCCATTTGCCCCTCCATAGAGTATAATTACAAAAATTATACCATCTATTTGATTGTTAGGCAAAAAATGGTATTAAATTTATTTTAACTTTTCCCTTTTTTCTTCTCAACTAACTGCATCCCCCACTCCCTGCACAAATCCTCAAAGCTAAAATTGCCTGAATTTGCAGGGCTAGTAGATGGTAGATATATCGCATCTATGCCAGTTGACTCGCTACAGTGCTTTTGGTATAGCTCATGAGCCTTTTTGCCATTTGTGAACACTCTTTTGATATGCGTTTTTGAGATTAGCTCCCCAATATCATTTGGAACAGCATTTTTTATACTGCTATCGGAAGACCCGGTGATAGTACAGCTTTTGATAACATCCCACAGGGCAACCTTATTTCTGAGCAGCATTTCAGTTTTTTGTGTTATATCCTTTGGCACTTGTTCATTAAAAATTGCGGCTAACACCTTCCACAGCCTGTTTTGAGGGTGACCGTAATAAAAATTATTCTCTCTTGACTTAACCGAGGGCAGCGACCCCAAAATAAGAATCTCTGAATTGCAGTCATAAACTGGTTCAAAAGGATGTACTACAATAGTTTTACTTGCCATAACTTCCTCCAAAAAAAGCATATCGAATTTTGTTAATTTCAATAATATATCTTGTTTATTATCAATACTATATCTTGCTGCAACCTGTTGCTCTATCTCGTCCCACAGCACAATTAAATAAAAATATCCAGAAATATTATGTGCTTTACCATATGTACCATACTATGATTCACTATATTAAGGCAACTTTATTAAGCAACTATATTAACGCAACTATTTTAAAGCAAAAATAAATTAATAATAATTACTGTGGCTTGCACTAGCCTTATAGTGGCAAGGTACCTGCATTACTGGGGACTTTCACCTGTAATTGTTCGCCCATGCTGGGCGAACAATTAAAAGAGCCACTGCATTTGCAGTGGCCCCTAAGATAAGATATTTAACTAGATCTACATGAATTACTTAGTCTCTAGAATGTACTGGTTAAGCATTGATTCGAGCATTTCCTGTCTGCCTGACTTATTCTTAACTTCAGCAGTCAAAGCATACTGTTCCAATTCCTTGAAACCAACCTTACCTGAAACTATATCCTTACCTATGCCAGTTGTGTAGCTTGAGTATCTGTCAGCAATGAATGCGTCCATCTTTCCATCCTCAACTATTTTATAAGCCACCTTCAAGCCCTTTGCAAATGTATCCATACCTGCAATATGTCCAAGGAATAAATCATCTGGCTGGAAGGAACCTCTTCTAACCTTAGCGTCAAAGTTAAGACCACCCTTAGTAAATCCACCTGCTCTAATAACTTCCAACATAGCAAGTGTAGTGTCGTATATGTTTGTTGGGAATTGGTCAGTATCCCAACCCAGAAGCATATCACCCTGGTTAGCATCAATACTTCCTAGCATATTGTTTATTCTAGCTATTGCAAGCTCATGCTGGAATGTGTGTCCTGCGAGAGTTGCATGGTTTGCTTCAATATTCAACTTGAAGTATGGGTCTAGGCCATAAGTCTTCAAGAATCCAATAACTGTAGTAGCATCAAAGTCATACTGATGCTTTGTAGGTTCCTTTGGCTTAGGCTCAATCAAGAATTGTCCATCAAAGCCAATCTCCTTAGCATAGTCAACAGCCATTCTCAAGAATCTTGCTAAATTATCCTGCTCCAGTTTGAGATCAGTATTTAGAAGAGTTTCATAACCTTCTCTACCACCCCAGAATACATAGTTCTGTCCGCCTAAGTCCTTAGTGATTTCCATAGCCTTCTTTACCTGAGCTGCAGCATATGCAAATACGTCCGCATTTGGTGAAGTTGAAGCACCATGCATAAAGCGTGGATTTCCGAATGCATTTGTAGTACCCCAGAGAAGCTTAACATCACTGGATTTCATTCTTTCCTTTATAGCTGCAACAATTATATCAAGTCTCTTATTTGTTTCTGCAAGTGAATCTCCCTCTGGAGCTATATCTCTATCATGGAAACAGAAGAAAGGAACCCCTAGCTTTTCAGCAAACTCAAAGTTAGCTTCTACTTTTACCTTTGCAGCATCCATTGCATCCATTCCATCCCAGCTTCTCTGGTATGATCCAGCACCGAACATGTCAGCACCAGCTGCAGCAAATGTGTGCCAGTATGCAACTGCAAATCTTAAGTGGTCCTTCATTGTCTTTCCGCCGATTACCTCATCAGCGTTGTAATACTTGTACGCCAAAGGGTTGTCAGAAGCAGCTCCCTCGTACTTGATTTTCCCGATGCCCTTAAAAATTTCTCCCATATGTAACCTACCCTTTCCGCCTCACGGCATTTTAAATTCTTTGTTTTCCCTTATCTCAGATTCATTGTTTTCCCTAACTTTAGATTCTTTGTTCTCTCTAATTAAATCTTTGTTTTCTCTAATATGAACAGTTAAATTTGATATCCAAAAAGTTTCTTTAGTGGAATAATTGCAGCACCTAGACAAGAAACATCGTCCCCAATAGAGGAAGTCACGATAGTCGCTCTTGATGCCGGGTAGCTAAGCGCCTTGGTATTAACAACATCTCTAATATGGTCCATTACCAAAGTCATCTTCGCTAATTCTTTTCCAAGTACAATCTTGGACGGATTTACTGTATTTATCACGTTTGATATTGCCATTGCCAGATAGCCTGCTGCTTCTAGCAAAATAAGCCTTGCGGCTTCACTGCCATCACCCGCAGCCCTTATAATATCCTGATATGTTAGATTGTCCACATCATCAGTATAGCTCTCAATCTGCAGTATTCCTTGGCGAGCCAATGTTTGTGCGCGGTGTACTATTTTTTTGACTGATACAAAGGTCTCAAGACAGCCATAGTTTCCACATGCACACTTTTCACCATTCTGATCCACCATTATATGCCCGATTTCTCCAGCGCTTCCACAGCATCCTCTAAGTAAGGCACCATTTGCAAAAATGCTTGAGCCGATACCCGACTTCATATTGATGCAAATAAAATTCTTCTCATCTACGCAGCTGCCTAACCAGTTTTCGCATATAGCTGTGGACATTGCCTCATTTTCCACATGTATCGGTACTTTTAAGTCAATTGCACTGTTGATATCAACATCTTTCCATCCTAGGTTTGGTGCAAAGACTATTCTTTGTGATTCACTGTCAACCAATGCAGGAACTGATATGCCTACTCCAATCATCCTGTCTTGTGCTATGTCAAACTTGGCGACTATAGCATTATACTTCTGTGCTATAGCTGATAGCGTTTGTTCAATAGTCGTATATTCATTTGGGTCCTTCTCATTATGTACTATAGTGCCCTGTATATCCATTAGGATATATCTTATATAGTCATCATCAATATCTATTCCTAATGAGAAATAGCTCATTGGTTTAAGCTGGTATAGAATGGGTCTTCTGCCCCCACTTGATTCCCCAATGCCACCTTCTTCTATAAACTGCTTTTCCAATAGCTTTGAAACAATCATTCCAGTTGCTGTTGGGGATAGTCCCGTTATTTGAGCAAGGTCAGCTTTAGAAATGAGTTTATTTGTTCTTATTAAATCCAGTAGTGCAGTTTCATTAAATTCCTTTAGAAATTTATTATTTCCAGTAGCTTTAGAATTCCTCATCTATTAACCCTTCCCCACAATACCTTGGATACTTACTTATTACCCCTATACTGGCAAATATAAACACACTTTATGATTACTTCATAATATAACATTATTAATTTTATTAATATGGTTTAGCAGCATTTACAACGTTTAACCTGTAAGTCAAAACTATATTAGCGTAATAAAATCATTACACTACACTTAAATTAAGGTTTTCAATATCTATCATCATAACTAGTATCCACCATGCAAATATTTTTTACTTTATAATATTATATTCGAGCAATATACTTTTTAATACTATATTATAAAGTGTAACAAACTAATGAAAAGTTTTCAATAATCAATATATTATTTGGTAAAATATCACAAAATATTATGTGCTTTTTGAATATTTCTACTATTTTATTAAGATTTCTGCGCCGAAAAAGCCTAAAAGAATAAATACGCTATTATAAATTGCTATTCCAAAAACTGAATACGTCATAAACTTAACGATGTTAATTTTAAAAAGTCCCGCGATAAATGAGATTAGTGTTCTTGCAACCGGTATTAACCTCGATATAAATACACCTTTGGTTCCATACTTATCTATATATACCTTTGTACTATTAATTGATTCATCTACCTTTTTATATTTCTTTCTAAGTTTATCTAGTAAGCTTCCACCTATTAGGCTTCCTACATAATATAAGATAATGCTTGCAAGAAGTCCCGCTCCAACAGATACAAAGATTACTAAGGGTAAGCTATAATTGGTCTGCGCAGCCAATACCCCTGTTGCTGGTAAGATTATTCCTGCAGGGAAACCGGGAAGATTCAGGTACTCTAAGAAAATAATAAGAAAGACGAAATAAAGTCCATACTCCTTTAAGTATTGAAGAAAAGTTTCCACTAACTCCATTCAATATTTTCCTCCAACTCGTCAGAATCCTTACCCTTTAGCTTTTTTGCTCTAACCTCTGCAAAAATCCAGATTATAATAGGAAATAGCAACTGAAATGGCATGCTCCAGAAAACTAGCACCCAGTAAAACTCAACCATTTGGTGGATATTTTCGAACATAAATGTGGATAGCCCTACCATCAGCAAACCAATAGGGGCAACCATCTTTTTGTAATTTTCTATATTAAATACCCTGCAAAATCCTTTTACTGTGACAAACAAACATACTGATAACTTTGTAAAGCCTGCTAAATAATACAATACAGCTTCTAATAACGCTGCACCTTGAAGAAATGTTGTAGTTGATAAGGTTGTAATGGCTGTATAAAGCGGGAAGTAAAGCTTTTGATAAAATGGCACACCCATTATAAGAATATTAGTCAGAATGAGCAAAGAGATTATTATAGTTCCGATGCCCACTCCCTTGACCATGGCTCCGAATGCCTTACGAGGTGTCTGTAGGTAACACAAAACGCTCACAAAAATAATCATTTCCATTGCAGGTGAGGCGGCCATAGAATACCCAAACTGCAATACCGGAACCCAGTTATTGTACAGTACTGGCTTTACATTTATAATATTCATTTCAGGTATCAATATGGAAAGCTCAAATATTATTATTCCTATTATAAGAGGAAACAGAATAGCTGCCCATTTTGATATAGCTGTAACGCCACATCTGACTAAATATATTGCCAGCACCACCATTAGTATTGAATAAACTACCTGTGGGGTATGATATAGAGATGTTATCTTAATGCCTTCTGTAGAGGTTTTAACTATTAGTGAACCTAGTATAAAAGAATAAGCGATAAATAATATACTTACTGCTTTTCCTATTATTTTTCCAAAGAGCTTTATAGATATGTTATATAGATTTTGTCCGGGAAACAGAGCAATAATTCTGCCATACACAATCAATAGCGGAAAGGCTATTACGAAGGATATTAGTGCTGAAATCCACGCATCCTGCCTGGCATTACTATTAAATACTGCCAAATATGTTGTTGCAATCATGTATATTACAATTATAGGTACCGCATACCTGTCGGTAACTCGTTCCTTACTCATTCTCCTTCTCCTTTTTCACGTACTGCGATTGATGCTACTACCATAGCCCTACTATCTCCTGCGTACTCCTGATGGCTTACGCCATCCCCTCTGTGCATTACCCTACTCATTACTCCTACGCATTCTAGGCATACCCCTGCACTTGCCCCTTCTCATTGCCTCTACTCAACAAACTAATCATTGCTCCTACGTATTACCCCTGAACATTACCCTAATCATTTTCCTACGCATTACCCCTATAAATATCCCTATGCATCACTATAAGCATTACGCTACTTATTACTCCTACACATTACTCTAAGCATTCCCCCTACGCATTACTACTACCCATTACCCCTGAACATGTTTGCTACTACATGTACCATCCCCCTAGCAGGACTAGGTATGTGAACGCCTAAGCTTAATAAAAGCTGAACTACTATCGACAGGGTAATAAGAGCAATATATATAGCTGCAATTTTATATTCCTTATTTTTAAAAATAGGAATAAGGTCAATTAAGGTATAAATAATATAAGCGGGAACAAAGGCTAAAAACATTGATGGCATATCAACCACCTGCCTTTACAGGACTTGATGTTAGTCCGCTGTTACTTACTGTTAAGTCAACCCAAATATTTGTTTTAATGTCTTTAAATGCATTGCCCCAATTATCCCTTATACCTACCCACTCATCTGGCTTTTCGGCAGCAATCTCAATTCCATAATTCAAACAATCAACGCCATATTTTTTCTGAATATCTGTAACTACCCTTCCAATGTTATCTGCAATAAAAACCTCTACCTGCCTTTGATACTCGCGCAAGTTTTGAGGCTTTGAAAAGTTTATGTCTCCGCCGTCCTCTACTATCTTGGCATAAGCCTTTATGACCATATCCATTTCTAGTCTGCCATTTCTCACCACCGGTGTAACCTTTGTATTACTGTTTGTAATCTCTAGTGATGTGTGACTACTCCGGCTTCCCATATTATTAGAAGGTACAATGATGCAGTCCTTTATATTATTAGTGGCAAATAGCATGTACTTTGAATCATTCTCATTGATAATTCCAATATACTTATCTCCACTAAACACTGCCGTTCCACCCAGTACAATTTCCTCGTTCTTTTCCTGTTTTTCAAGCTTAATAATGGGAAGGACAGGGTATGATTTCCCACTTTCGAGCTTATTAATAAACTCATAGGTCTTTGTACTTGGGGCCTTTCCCAAAATCTGCTTGTTGTTTTTAATCATTTTGAGTGTTTGCTGAGAGTGTGTATCAGTACTTTTTGTTTTTGCTTTAATCACATCTCCTGCATTTTTCTCTGTAGTAACAAAAAGCTCTATCAGCATTCTGGCTTCCGCATCTCTGGCAATCCAATCAAGCAACGGCTGAATCCCATCTCTTGCAACGGCTTCACTTACTATAGCTATACAGGTGTGCGCCCAAAACAGTTGTTTGTTGGATATTTCTACTGAGTTTCTTGCTGCTTCGGCAAGAGTTTTTCCTTCTGCCTCAACCACAATTGGCTCAATTTTGGTTTCATTACCACCCGTACCCTGAACAATCTCAATAGTAAGCTTGTATCGCTCAGGTTCACCTACCTTATCAACAGCTATACCCGATACTATGGATACACTTTCTAAGTCCCGGTAGTCCCAACACCCTGAAAGGGAAAGGCATATTATTGGAATAAGCAAAAACAAAGCAGGCACTTTCAGCCTCCATTTTCTCATTCTCTCTGCCCCTCCTTTTTCCAAGCCTGTCTTTTTTCATTGTTTTTGGATAGAAAGCTCGGTCTTGATCGCATATCACTCCACACTGCTCTGATGAAGGAATCCTTAAAATCATTAGCATGCTTTATCTCTATCCCCGATAAATAATCCACGTTAAAAGAATTTAGTTGAACTAGATATATTAAAAGAGCGGTCATACCAAAAATATAACCGTAAATGCCAAACATTGATGCAAGTATTAGCAGGGCAAAACGTATTACAATAATTGCTCCCTTTATCCTTGATGAAATAAGTCCTGCTATACCAGCAAGCGCTACTACAATCAGCATGGTTGCACTCACCAGCTTTGCTTGAACTGCCGCCTGCCCCAATATCAAGGCCCCTACAATGCTTACAGTTTGTCCAAATATGGCAGGTATTCTTGCCCCAGCCTCCCTGAGTATCTCAAAGAATAGCAGTAATACTATGGCTTCTACCACGGTGGGTATAGGGACATCCTGCCTAGCAGCAGAAATACTTATCAATAGCTGTGTTGGAAGCATTTCTTGATGATAGGTAATAAGGGCAATATATATAGCAGGAACACTTATTGTTAGGAAAAAGCATAACATGCGTATAAGCCTGCTGAAGGTTCCCATATAAAAGCTTTCGTAATAGTCATCAGGAGATTGAAAATTTTCTACAAAGACATGAGGTACAGTCAGTGCAACGGGAGTGCCATCAACAAACAGTGCAATTCTTCCCTCTAGCAGCTTTGCTGCCACAACATCTGGCTTCTCTGTACGTCCACAAACTCTAAATGGGGACTTTGTGCCACTCTGTACCATTAGCTCTTCAATATAGTTAACGTCCAATATACCGTCTATATCAATTTTCTCCAGTTCCTTGTTCACTTGTTTTAGCACGTCTTCATTTACCAAACCCTCAATGTACGATACACATATTTGCGTACTGGTCATGTTGCCAATGCTTTTAAATAAAAACTTCAACCTTGGGCTTCTGACTTTTCTTCTCAAGAGTGTTGTATTGGTCATTAGGTTTTCGACAAAGCCTTCTCTAGGGCCAAACAGTACCTTTTCTCCCTCAGGCTCAGATACAGATCTCATGGAAAAACCCTTTGAGTTGCATATCATGCTTTTGGCTATTCCATCAATCAAGATTATAGTATCTCCATATATTATGCCGCCACAAAGTTTTTTTACCTCTGTTTCAAGCTTTACGTCATTAATACCAATAATTTCATCTCTTAAGTAGGAGGTATTTAATTCACTCCCATTTATTTGTGCGTTAATTAGTGGCAGTACGATATCGTCATTAATTATTTTGTTGTTTACCATTCCATCTGCATATATCGCACAAAATCTCACTTCAGGATTTTGCTTATTTGTAATATCCCTATAAATAATGGCATTGTCATCCTTAAAAATCCTTTTAAAAGTAGCTATATTCTTATCAATTGAAGTAGACAACTCTGCCATCTGCTCCCTTTGATCAAAGCCTTTTTCCTTGGCACCTTCACTTACAG
>JAEZFR010000140.1 GCA_023417285.1 Bacillota bacterium | reverse complement strand
ACTCAGCGGTAGAGTGTCACCTTGCCAAGGTGAAAGTCGCGAGTTCAAATCTCGTAACCCGCTCCAATTTGCGGGTGTAGTTCAATGGTAGAACCTCAGCCTTCCAAGCTGATTGCGTGGGTTCGATTCCCATCACCCGCTCCAAAAGAAAAGTCTTTCATATGAAGAGGCTTTTCTTTTTTTTTACTTGTTTATCCTTGGTTTTAAGCAGTTTCATTTTTATAACTATTATTATATAATATTGTTAATCGTAGCATTATGAATAGAGGTGGATTATGTTTTCTGTAACAATTAGGGAGTTGATGAATGAATTTCAGCTTCAAGAACTTACCGGGTGCAAAAATGCTCCAAATGTAGAGGTGTCTTCTACCGATGTTAATAGGCCAGGGCTTCAGCTTGTGGGATATATGGAATACTTCGGAACAGATAGAATACAGATTATAGGTAAGGGTGAAACCGCTTATCTCATGCAGCTTAGTGAAAGTGAGCGATATAAAAGGCTGGATAACTTCTTTAAATGCGGCTTCCCATGTATGGTTATTGCAAGAGGGCTCGGTGTTTTTCCTGAGATGATTGAGGTTGGAAGAAAATATAATATTCCTGTCCTCAGAACCGATGATGATACCTCCAGATTTATGAGTGGACTCATTAGGTATTTAGCCCTTCAGCTAGCACCAAGAATAAGCCTTCATGGTGTTTTAGTTGAGGTATATGGTGAAGGTATTCTTATCTTGGGAGAGAGTGGTGTTGGTAAAAGTGAAATTGCTCTTGAATTGGTTAAGCGTGGACATAGATTGGTAGCGGATGATAATGTCGAGATTAGAAAGGTTTCAGACAAGACTCTTGTGGGAACTGCTCCCGATGTAATTAGACACTTTATAGAAATTAGGGGTATTGGTATTCTTGATGTTAAGAACCTATACGGTGTTGGCTCTGTAAAAATGACAGAAAATATCAATCTGGTAATAAAGCTTGAACACTGGAATGAAAAGAAAGTATACGATAGACTTGGTATTGAAGATGAATATACTGACATTTTAGATATCTCAGTACCCTGCTTGAACATACCAGTTAGTCCCGGACGAAATCTTGCCATTATCGTTGAAGTGGCAGCTATGAATAATAGACAGAAAAAGATGGGATATAATGCTGCAAAGGTATTAAGTGAAAGAGTTCTAGGAAATATCAACAGAAACTCTGCACAAAATGAAAATGAGAGTAATATTAATGAATAAGAAGGGATTGTTTAGTTTTGAATTTAGTTGTAGATACACATACACATACAGTCTCAAGTGGTCATTCTTATAGCACTATTCAGGAAAATGCCAGAGAGGCAGCTGCTAATGGTATAAAAATGATTAATATGGCAGATCATGCACCGGGAATGATTGGTGCCCCATGTCTATATCATTTTGGTAATATGAGGGTTATACCCAAGTATATTTATGACGTAAGAATTATTAAAGGTGTTGAACTTAATATATTAAACTATCAGGGCGAGGTAGATTTGCCTGTAAGCTATATGAAAAGATTGGAGCTTTGCCTAGCAAGCTTTCATGATATTTGTATTGCGCCCTCAACTGTAGAAGATCATACAAATGCAGCTATTTCTGTGCTAAAAAACCCATTTATTGATATACTTGCCCATGCAGGTAATCCCCAATTTCAATTAGATAATGAAAAGGTTGTTTTAGCTGCAAAAGAGCATAATAAGCTTATTGAGATTAACAATCATTCTTTTGAGGCCAGAGCGGGCAGTGAAAAAAACTGTCTTGAGATTGCAACTCTATGTAAAAAGCACGGGGTAAGAATGGTAACGGGCAGCGATGCACATATAAGCTTTAGTATAGGGAATTTTGATAAAGTAAAAGAGCTACTTAGCAAGGTGGATATGCCGGAGCATTTAGTACTGACATCATCTTGCGAAAAGATGGAGAGCTATCTTGAGGAAAGACAGAAAAGAATAAGGGATGTGGTGTTATCAAAGGGCTAGAAGCAATTTTAAATCAAGAAGATATTTTTTACAATGAGCCTATGAAAAATCATACCTCCTTCAAAATAGGAGGTCCTGCAGATATACTTGTTATACCTAGGGATGCGCAGCAGCTTGCACAAATAATCAAGTATGCAAAAGAAGAGAAGCTTCCCTATATGATTATGGGAAACGGTTCTAACCTGCTAGTTTCGGACAAGGGTATACGAGGGTTGGTAATTAAGATATTTAAAAATTTGGACAATTACTCTGTTGACGGAGAATTTATAGAGTTTGAAGCGGGTGTTCTTCTTTCAAAAGCTGCGAAAATTGCACTTCGCCATGAGCTTTCGGGCTTGGAGTTCGCAGAAGGCATACCTGGTACAATAGGGGGCGCAGTTACTATGAATGCTGGTGCATATATAGGCGAGATGTCCATGGTGGTTTATGAAACCCAATATATGACCGAAAATGCTGAAATTCTAACAATTAACAATGAACAGCACAATTTCGGCTATAGAACCAGTGTAATCCAAAAAACAGGGGGAATAGTCCTTAAGACTAAGCTCCATTTAAAGAAGGCAGATAAGCAATTTATACAATCACAGATGGATGAGTTCAACTTCAAGAGAAAGGACAAACAGCCTTTGGAATGGCCTAGTGCTGGAAGTGTTTTCAAAAGGCCAGAGGGCTATTTTGTTGGCAAGCTTGTAGATGATTGCGGTCTTAGGGGATATGGTATCGGTGGCGCGCAGGTTTCTGACAAGCACAGTGGTTTTATTATAAACAGTGGTTGTGCAACCTGTGAAGACGTGCGCAATCTCATAAAGCATATCCAGAAGACGGTAAAAGAGAAATTTGATGTTGACTTGGAACCTGAAATAAAAATAGTTGGTGAATTGTAGTTATATACCAGGATTGGAAGGGGTACTAATGAGATTTTTAATAGTTACAGGAATGTCTGGAGCAGGAAAAAGTCAGGTAATAAGGTATTTAGAAGATATAGGATTCTTTTGTGTTGATAATCTTCCCCCAGCACTAATACCAAAGTTTGCGGAGCTAAGCTTACAAAGTGAAGGCAAAATGGAGAAAATTGCGCTGGTCATAGATATTAGGGGTGGAGTGCTGCTAAAAGAGTTACTACCTGCATTACAACAAATAAAGGAATCTGGTTTCACCTATGAAATACTGTTCTTAGAAGCAGATGATGATGTCCTGGTGAAGAGATATAAGGAGAGCAGAAGACAGCACCCATTAGCTACAGAAGGTAGACTCCTCAAGGGGATAAGGGACGAGAGAAAGGTTTTAGAAAGTATTAAAGAGAAGTCAAATTATATTATAGATACTTCAAATCTTGCCACGAGACAACTAAAGCAGGAAATTAATAATATATTTATCGAAGGAAAAGCCTTTAAGGGTATTATTATCAATGTTGTTTCGTTTGGATTTAAATATGGTATACCTACAGACTGTGATCTTGTATTTGATGTAAGGTTTATTCCAAACCCTTATTATATTACGCCCATGAAATACAAAACGGGAAAAGATAAGATGGTAGAGGATTTTGTTCTCCAAGCGGAAGAAACAAAAATATTTCTATCAAAGCTGGAGGATATGTTGGATTTTCTCATTCCAAACTATATAAAAGAGGGAAAATCCCAGATAGATGTGGGTATTGGGTGTACAGGAGGAAGACATAGGTCTGTAGCCATTGCAGAAGAGGTTTTCAAGCGATTGGTAGCAAAAGAGCACAGGGTTATACTTGAGCATAGGGATATTGAAAAGGATAGCAGGGGTGTTGGTAAATGATGACCTTGGAATGGCTTAAGCCCGGAGTCAAATTAAAGAGATGGATTGTTCTGCTTGCTGCCAGCCTTTTTATATTTTGCATGGGTATATGTGCCAGCTTAACATGGTTTAGAGATGACTATAAGTGGATTGCAGTTTTAATCATATGCCTTATTGTAAGTGTTCCAATGGGATATTACGCTATGAAAAGGATTGTTTGGTCCTTTGTTGATGTGATTTCTATGAATTCTGCAAGTTTATCTTTTGATAATGATAAGCTATCCAGCATGCTCTATGAGAGAAGATTACAGATAAATGGTCCTAAAATAGTTGCAGTTGGTGGGGGAACAGGGCTTTCCACTATGCTCAGAGGCTTAAAAAAGTATTCCTCAAATCTTACAGCACTAGTTACTGTTGCTGATGATGGAGGAGGGTCTGGAGTGTTGAGAGAGGACCTTGGGATACTTCCACCTGGGGATATTAGAAACTGTATACTTGCTTTGGCAGATACTGAACCTATCATGCAGAATCTACTGAACTATAGGTTTCATGACGGAATGCTCAAAGGCCAAAGCTTTGGCAATCTTTTTCTAGCTGCTATGGACGGTATTTCAGATAGCTTCGAGGTTGCGGTACAAAAGATGAGCGATGTTCTTGCTGTGACAGGAAGAGTACTTCCTATTACTTTGGAAGATGTTAGGTTATGTGCACAAACAAAGGACGGCAAGACTATTTTTGGCGAATATAATATTGGCCATAGGGATAACTATGATTCCCCTATAGAAAGAGTTTTTTTTAATCAGCAAAGTGTGAAGCCATTGGAAGAGGCCATTACTGCCATAAATGAAGCGGACATTATTGTACTGGGCCCAGGAAGTCTCTATACAAGTATTATTCCTAATCTATTGGTAGATGGAGTATGTGATGCACTACGTAATACGTCAGCCATTATTGTTTACGTATGTAATGTAATGACCCAACCATGTGAGACAGAATATTATAAACTTAGCGACCATATTAGGGCAATAGAAAAGCATACTGGTACAGGAATTATTGATTATTGTATTGTTAATACTGCAAATATTCCTGATGTGCTCTCTAAACGATACAATGAGGACGGAGCGGAGATGGTAGAGGTTGATGAAAAAGAAGTTGAGGATATGGGCATTAAACTTGTTACGGGAGACTTCAAGGCAATAAATGATAATTATATCAGACATGATTCAGCTAAGCTGGCGCGAAAAATAATTGAAATGGTATCTGAGCTTGTGCTTGCTCAGGATAAGAAGAGGGCATTGGACTATTATTATGCTATAGACAGACTTAACTCAGTGGACAAATATAGATGAAAACCACATTAAAGAGACAGACACTTTCATTGGTATTGGCGGGGTATAATATGGAGTTTGGAAAAAACAATTGGAGACAATATGAAAACGGATGTGAAAAGGAGTGGCTCCTTACAAATGGGCTGGGTGGATATTCTTCCCTCACCGCTATATGTTCTAACAATAGAAGATATCATGCTTTATTGGTTGCGGCACTAAAGCCTCCGGTGGATAGAATAGTATTGCTTTCAAATGTACTTGAGGATATATGCTTTGAAGATGGAACAACTAAGTCTTTAAGCTCATTTAAGATAAGTGACGGATATGTTAACAAGGGTTTCGAACACCAGCAAAGAATGACATACGAGTTGCTCCCCGAATTCGTATATAGTGTACGAGATATATTTATAAAGAAGAAAATATCCATGGTGTATGGCAAAAATACTACTGTTGTTTCATATAAAGTACGTAATAGTGGACAAAAAACCATATTAAAGCTTACTCCTTTGGCAAATATGAGAGATCATCATCATTTGAGCAACAGAGATTATCTAGTGCTCAATAAGAAAATTGGATATCGCGCAAACAAGGATAATATAAAAAGCAGTAATAATACTTATGAAGTTATTATTGCTAACAAGACGTCTCCAGTACAGTTAAGGTTATATTGCAGTGAGGGAAGCTATAGTGAACTCAATGATTGCTACTTCCATAGAATGACTTATGATATAGAGCATGAAAGAGGTCAGGATTATGTTGAAGACCATTTCATTCCAGGCTTTTTTGAAATTGAGTTAAAGCCATATGAAACCAAAAATATTACCTTTGTAGCTTCAGCTGAAAATGAATATCCTTCTTGTGCAGCAACAGTTTTTGATGATGAAGAGAAAAGGCTAAATGAACTTATTTTAAAAGCAAAAGTTACTGATCCTCTATGCAAAGAACTTGTACTTTCGGCAGACAACTTCATTGTGAATCGGAAGTCAACCCAATCAAAGACTATAATAGCAGGCTATCCGTGGTTCACTGACTGGGGCAGGGATACAATGATTGCATTTTCGGGTTTAACGTTGGCAACAGGGAGATTTGAGGATGCAAAGGATATACTCTATACATTTTCAAAATATGTTGATTACGGATTAATCCCCAATGTTTTTCCAGACGATGGCGAAAAACCCGCATATAACAGTGTGGATGCCGCTCTTTGGTACTTTGAGGCAGTGAACAGCTACCTTGACTATACAAAGGATAGAGAATTCATCAGAGAATATATTTACCCTTGCCTTGAAAAAATTAGCCAAGCGTTTATAAAGGGTACTATCTATGATATTGGAATGACAGAGGATTGTCTAATAACTGCCGGGAACAAGAATACTCAACTAACCTGGATGGACGTAAAGGTGGGGAACTGGGTGGTCACACCCAGACATGGAAAGGCTGTTGAAATAAATGCCTTGTGGTATAATGCTCTCATGGTAATGAGCAAACTGAGCAGCTTATTTGGTAAGAAAGATATTTATCTGAGCTTAGCTGAGAAGGCTAAACATTCATTTAATAAGGTTTTCTGGAATGATGAAAAGAAATGCCTATATGATGTGGTGAATTATGAGGGCTGTGATTCTAGTATACGCCCAAATCAGATACTGGCGTGTGCCCTTTCATATAATGTCATAGACAGAGAAAGAGCCAAATTGGTAGTAGAAAAAGTGTGGCAATGTTTGTATACCGCATATGGTCTAAGAACACTACCAATTGATGATACAAATTATAGAGGGATATACAAGGGTGATATGCTATCAAGAGACGGAGCATACCATCAGGGAACGGTTTGGACCTGGATATTAGGGCGCTTTATCAAGGCCTTTGTTTGGGTAAATGGAGAAACTCAGCAAGCCAGGCAACTCGCAAAGGACTTTATATTACCGTTTCAAGATCATATCATGGATGCTGGACTTAAAAGCATATCTGAAATATTTGATGGTAATGAGCCACATTATCCAAGGGGCTGTTTTGCACAAGCTTGGAGTGTTTCAGAAATATTAAGAGCTGCTAGAGAGGACGCAGCACTATAACTGTGGGGTGAACAAGATTGTCTTTTTCTACAATAGTAAAGGATGAACTATGCAGAATTGAACTAAAAGAATCATGCTGTATGCGTTCTGAAGTATTGGGAGTTATATTGACGGAAAATCTTTTTTTAATAGATAAAAATTCTAGGCCCGTAAAGATGGTAACTGAGAATGCTGCTTTTGCAAGACGAGTGTTTTCAACAATTCGGAGGGTTTATTCAGTGTGTCCTGGGGTTACCTATAGAAGGAGCAGAAAACTCAAGAAGCATATTTCATATACTTTAAGCTTAGCTGGGATACAAGGAGCTCAAAAAATTCTATACGATCTTGGCATAAGCGGGTTTTCGGAAGAAGAATTTGTTCCCGAGGAAACAATCCTAAAGAATATATGCTGTAGGAAGAGTTTTTTACGAGCAGCCTTTTTGGCAGGTGGGTCAATCAGTGATCCCGAGAAGACTTATCATCTCGAGATAACAACACACAATTTTGTAAGCACCGAGGTGGTTATAAAGCTGTTAACAGACTATGGAATAAATGCGAAGAGAATAAAGAGAAAAGGTAGCTATGTAGTGTATATAAAAGAAGGAGAAAACATAGTTGACTTCTTAAACATTATTGGAGCCCATGGTGCATTGATGGAACTTGAAAATGTTAGAATACTCAAGGAAATGCGCAACAGTGTTAATCGAATAGTCAATTGTGAAACCGCTAATCTTGAGAAGACTGTTAATGCTTCTATGAGACAAATAGAGAACATTAGGCTTATACAAACAACAATGGGATTTGATACTTTACCAGAGAATTTGGCAGAGATAGCTGCGGTAAGACTTGAGTATAGTGAAGCAAGTCTAAAAGAACTTGGAGAGATGCTTGCACCTCCACTTGGAAAGTCAGGGGTGAATCACAGGCTTAGAAAACTAGATGAGATTGGAAATAAACTTAGGGAGCGCATCCAAAAGCAGGAAAATTTAGGGAAATGACGAATAGAGTATTCGTTATGCTCTAAAAGGAGGAATGCTCTTGGACGTTAAGTTATTTAAAAAGGGGACAACCCTTTTAATTATGATTTATGGTGATATGGATCATCATTCTGCACAGTATCTACGTCAAAAGGTTGATGGAGAGTTGTGCAAGGCAAATGTAAAGAATATTATTTTTGATTTTGAAAATGTGAATTTTATGGACAGCTCTGGAATAGGAGTTGTTGTTGGAAGATATAAAAACATTCAAAATCTTAGTGGAAAAGCAGCAATAATTAATGCAAGCCCCAAAATACTTCAGATATTTGAGATGTCAGGAGTGCTTAAATTAATCCCCGCATACAGCAGCCTGGATAAGGCTATTGAAGGCCTATGTGGCTAAACTAACAAGAGAGTGAGGAATAACGTAATGCAGCTAATTAATGAAATGAAGCTGGAGTTTTTGAGCAAATCCAATAATGAGGCCTTTGCTAGAGTGGTGGCAGCCGCCTTTGCATCTCAGCTTGACCCCACTATTGAAGAACTTGCAGATATAAAGACTGCAGTATCAGAGGCGGTTACCAACGCGATAATACATGGCTATGAGGATACGACAGGTACGGTTTATATGAACTGTAAACTATATGATAATGGCATTGAGATTACAATTCGCGATAACGGTAAGGGGATAGAAGATATTGACCTTGCCAGACAACCTCTTTACACGTCTAAGCCGGACATGGAGCGCTCGGGAATGGGTTTTACTGTGATGGAGAGCTTTATGGATGAATTCAAAGTAGAATCTGAACCTCAAAAGGGAACAACTATAACAATGTTTCGTGGGATTAAATCCTAACCTTTCAATGTATCAAAGATATTAAAAGTGACGATTGTTTATGCATATATATGGAAAATAAAAGAAAATATGTATAAAAATATAAATTTAGTCCAATAATATCTTTAGGATAAAAGGTTTTTGCTAGCCATATTACTAATGAAAGGGTTTAGGAAAAAACTATGTATGAAATGACCGACGAAGCTGTCAAGGAACTTATTGCAAAATCAAAAAAAGGTGATAAACAAGCTCAGGCAGTGCTTGTTGAAAATAATGTAGGCCTTGTTTGGAGTATAGTTAAGCGTTTTCAGAACAGGGGATACGAGGTTGACGACCTATATCAGATTGGTTGTATTGGACTTATAAAAGCAATCAACAAGTTTGATACTTCTTTTGATGTTAAATTTTCTACATATGCAGTTCCCATGATTATTGGAGAGATAAAAAGATTTATCAGGGATGATGGAATTATCAAGGTAAGCCGATCTCTCAAGGAAATCTCTTCTAAGGCACGTATTACAAAAGAGATTATGAGCAAAGATTTAGGCAGAGAACCATCGATAAGCGAAATTGCAGAGCAAATCAAGGTATCTTCTGAAGAACTGGTAATGGCACTTGAGGCAGGCTGTGCACCAGAATCGTTGTACAGTACAATAGGTGATGGTGATAATTCCCCTATCTTATTAATTGATAGGATAGACGCTGACAGTAATTCACGAGAAGTGGATTTGATAGATAAGATAGCCATTAGGCAGATATTAAATACTCTCAATAAACGAGAAAGGCAAATAATTATACTGCGGTATTTCAAGGAAAAAACGCAAGTACAGATTGCCAAAATGCTCGGGATATCCCAAGTGCAAGTATCCAGAATTGAAAAGAAAATATTACAAGATATTAGGACTAAAGTCAGCCAATAAAAATTATGGCTGACTTTTTTGTATATTTTTTTCTTGAAAATCAATAATAATTATCAGCTTGATTAATTTCAATGTGAAAGGAAAGTAACACATGAAAAAAACTTTTACGAAAGAGGAGTATTCAAATTATGTAAAAAGCGTTTCTCCTAATTCAAAACTTGGAATTAATGTCTTAAAGGCATTTGTTGTAGGTGGTTTAATCTGTATAATAGGACAATTCGTGATTAACTACTTTAAAGCAAGAGGGTTTGATAAAGAAACTGTTTCAAGTCTTACAAGTATCGTAATGATTTTTCTTGGGGCATTTCTAACTGGGCTTAACGTATATGACGAAATAGGAAGATTTGCAGGGGCAGGTTCCATTGTACCTATTTCTGGTTTTGCGAACTCTGTGGCTTCACCTGCAATGGAATTCAAGTCAGAAGGCTTTATACTTGGTATGGGCGCTAAGATGTTTGTTGTAGCGGGACCTGTTATTGTTTATGGGATATGCTCATCAATAATTGTAGGAATAATATATTATTTGCTATCACTATAATACTATTTCGGAGGAACATTAACATGGCTCAAAAACATATAGGAAGTCAGACAATAAAGTTTTCTAATCCTCCTTCTATTATAGCGGGGGCAGCAATTGTTGGACCTAAAGAAGGACAAGGACCACTTGCAAAGAGCTTTGATATTATTATTGAAGACGAGGCTTGGGGAGAGAAAACATGGGAAAAGTCTGAAACCAAGCTTGTAAAAGAAGCATTTGGAAAAGCGGTTCAAAAGGCACAGTTAACTAATAATAAAATACAGTACGTTTTTGGTGGAGATTTGCTAAATCAATGTATTGCAGCAACCTATGGACTGAGAGAAACAAATATACCCTTTTTTGGCCTTTTTGGTGCTTGCTCAACAATGGCAGAATCCATGAGCTTAGGTGGGATTTTAATTGATGGAGGTTTTGCAGACAATGTTGTTTGTATGACGTCCAGCCATTTTTGTTCAGCAGAAAAGCAGTTTAGGTTTCCTCTTGAACTGGGCGCCCAAAGAGCCCCTACAGCTCAGTGGACTGTAACCGGATCGGGGGCAGTAGTGCTTGCAGCGCAAGGCAGTGGCCCCTATATCACACATGTTACTACTGGTAAAATAGTGGATTTGGGAATCTGTGATGCAAATAATATGGGTGCTGCAATGGCACCTGCGGCAGCCGAAACAATTTTTGCTCATTTTGCGGATACGGGGCTGCCTCAAGATTATTATGATCTTATTGTAACTGGGGATTTGGGGTTATATGGAAAGCAAATATGCCAAGAAATGTTGAAAATGAATGATTTAGATATTGCAAGCTGCTATAACGATTGCGGTGTAATGATGTTTGATACAAAGAAGCAGGATAAGCATGCAGGCGGTAGTGGTTGCGGGTGCTCAGCAACTGTATTTGCGGGATATATTTATAATGAGCTTCTAAAGGGAAATCTGAATAGAGTACTCTTTGTTGCAACAGGCGCGTTAATGAGTCCTGTCAGCACTCAGCAAAGTGAGTCAATACCCAGTATAGCTCATG
>JAEZFR010000132.1 GCA_023417285.1 Bacillota bacterium | reverse complement strand
GAGGTACTGAGCGCTATATTATGGAAACACTTGAGGTAGAAGATACTGAGCTAGCAGAAGAGATTAGGAAGAGGATGTTTGTATTTGAAGATATTCTTACCTTGGATGGCAGATCTATTCAGAGATTCTTACGTGAAGTTGATAACAATCAGCTTGCTGTTGCATTAAAAGGTGCTACAGAAGAGGTGCAAAAGCTTATATTTGGAAATATGTCAAAGCGCTTAAGCGAAATGATAAGAGAAGACTTAGAATTTATGGGTCCTGTCCGATTGAAGGATGTTGAAGAAGCCCAACAGAAGATTGTTAATATTATCCGTAAGCTTGAAGATGCTGGTGAAATTGTTATTTCAAGAGGCGGAGGCGATGAGATAATTGTCTAATAAAATCTATAAGAATAACCAGATTAACGTAGGGATACCTCTTCAAATTAAACCTCCCAGCTTTTACCCAAATATAAAGCAGGTAACCTTGAAGCCAGAGGATGAGATTGAAAAAGAAGACGACAAAAGTGACTATGACACGATGAATGTTGAAATTCTTATTAACGCCAAAAAAGAGGCGGAGCTTATCATAAAGGAAGCTGAACTACAAGCTGAGGAGTTTTTGGAGAAACAAAGGGCCGAAATTGAGCATTTGAGCAATCAGGCGTATCAGCAGGCTAGAGAAGAAGGCTTCAATACTGGGGCTTTACAAGCCCAAGAGCAGTACGAACAGTTGTTAAAAGAAGCTGAAGATATTAAACAACAAGCTGCCATGGACTATAGCAGTATTCTTAATTCTCTTGAAGAGGATGCTGTGAATACCATTCTTAATATTGCAAAAAAGGTTATTAGCAGTGAGCTCCATACCAATAAAGAGAATATATTGCTTTTGGTAAAGGAGGCATTCCAAAAATGCTCAAAGGATAGAAAAGCTGTGCTAAGACTTTCTTCCTGTGACTATGAATTTGTATCACAGAATATAGAAAAGTTGGATCAGCTTATAGAACGCTCTGAGCCGTATGAACTGAAAAGGGATACCTTATTAAAAGAAGGTGGTTGTATCATTGATACACCTTTTGGCAGTATAGATGCAAGCGCAGATACCAAATTTGAAAAAATTGAGAAGGATTTTAAGGTTATTCTTGAGGAAAATATGAGAAGCACTGAATGATTCAAAAATCAAAATATAATTTTCTTAAAGGTATGCTTTGGCGTACCTTTATTGGTATAGTAAACATGTTTTTGTAATAATGGATATTTTATATAGCCTAGCTTTATATGAAAGGGAGACTACTTAATGGTTAATATTAACCTTGAAAAATATAAGCATCTGCTTGATAAAAAGGACTATATAGATTATATCGGCAAGGTTTCTAAGGTAGTAGGGCTTACTATTGAATCAGAAGGCCCTCAGACTAACATCGGGGATTTGTGTAAAATTAAAATCGCTGGTGGAACTAGCATACCTGCCGAAGTAGTTGGATTTAAGGATGAGAAGGTTCTTTTAATGCCTCTAGGAGAGATGCATGGTATTGGGCCTGGTAACGTTGTTTCGGCAAATGGTGAAATACTGAAGGTGGGAGTTGGTCCACAGCTGGTTGGAAGGGTTTTAGATGGATTGGGTAACCCGATGGACGGATTGGGACCACTTAATATAAAGCAATATTATCCTTCGAGTTGTCCTCCACCCAACCCTATGCATAGAAAGAGGATAAGTGAGCCCCTTGCACTTGGAGTGCGAGCTATCGATGGATTGCTCACTATAGGCAAGGGACAGAGAGTTGGTATATTTGCAGGAAGCGGTGTTGGAAAAAGTACATTAATGGGTATGATTGCAAGAAACACAAAAGCGGATATTAACGTTATTGCTCTAATTGGGGAACGCGGCAGAGAGGTTAAGGAATTTATTGAGAGAGACCTTACTGAGGAAGGTTTACAGAGGTCGGTAGTTGTTGTAGCAACATCTGATCAACCTGCCTTAGTTAGACTAAAAGGGGCAATGGTTGCAACTGCCATTGCAGAATACTTTAGAGATAATGGGAAAGACGTTCTCTTGCTAATGGATTCTCTTACAAGATACGCAATGGCTCAGAGAGAGGTTGGGTTAGCTATAGGTGAGCCTCCGGTTTCTAGGGGTTATACACCATCAGTATTCTCTGTATTCCCGAAATTACTTGAACGAGCTGGTACAAATGCTAAGGGCTCAATTACAGGTCTTTACACAGTACTTGTAGATGGTGATGATTTGACAGAGCCTGTTACCGATACTGCTAGAGGAATTCTTGATGGGCATATTGTTTTATCGAGGTCCTTGGCAAATAAAAATCACTATCCTTCTATTGATGTTCTCGCAAGTGTCAGCAGAGTTATGAGTGATATTGTTGAACAAGACCATAAAAAAATGGCCGCAGAAATAAAAAAGACAATGGCCGTCCATAGAGACGCTGAGGATTTAATCAATATAGGTGCATATGTTAAGGGGAGCAATGATAAAATCGACTATGCTATTGATTGTATAGATGATATTACCGCCTTTTTGCAGCAAGAAACCGACTTGAAGGTTACTTTTGATGATATGAAGGGGCACATGTTTGCATTACTAAAATAGGGATGGTTAACTATGCAGAAATTTATTTTTAGATTACAACCTGTTCTAAATCTAAAAAAGCAGCTTGAGGACAATGCGAAGAATAATTTAGCTAAGTCTTCTAGAAAGCTAGAGGAAGAAAATCAGATACTAGTTGAATTAAATGAGCAGAAGGATACCTACTTAAACAAAATGTCTCAGGATATGGAAACTGGCGTACCAGTATACAGACTGAGAGGTTATAATGACTATTTTGCTGGAGCAAAAGTTAAAATAACACATCAAAAAGATATTGTAAATAATGCACAAAGAATTGTCGATATAAATAGAGAAGAACTTGTAAAAGCTGTTCAAGAGAAGAAAATATTAGTTAAGTTTAAAGAGAAAAAGCTCGAAGAGTATCAAAAAGAATCAATAAAAGAAGAACAGAAAACAATTGATGAGTTGAACAGCTACAAATTCAGTAAAGACCCGGGAGAAAAAGATGGCTGATAAAAATAAACCTAAAAACCAACAGGTTAATAATAAAGAAAAAACAGATAGTAAGGTAGCTGATGGGAAAAATGCAGATGTAAAGACAGTAGATCAGAAGCTTACTGAACAGGCGGCTGAAAGCAAGAACGGGGTTCTTTTCTACATACTAACAGTATTGGCAGCCTTTCTAATTGTACTTTTAATTCTAGGCGGAACATTGTTTTTTGTAGTAATGAACAATGTAAATGGTATTGCAGAGAACATGAGATCAGATATTGAAAAAATTCCTATTATTAACTTAGCTCTTCCAAATTTACCTGACCCTGAAGATGAAAGAAATATGACTGAGGAGATGGTGAGAAGTAAGTATACTGAATTAAAGGAGCAAAACAAGCTGCTGCAAGAGAAGGTTACAAGTCTCACGGCTCAGATAGATGATACTAATAATAAAATAACTGCCAATGACACAAATACTGAGCTTTTAAAGCAACAGAAGGCTACGCTTGAATCTGATAATACTAAACTTACATCTGAATATAATAGTCTAAAAAAGCAGTTTGATGAGATGTCTAAATCAGTAGCACTAGGAGATAAGGAATCCTTTAAGAATTATTTTGAGAAGGTGGACCCTCAAACTGCACAAAAGATTTATGAGGATATCATTAAAGAAAAGAAGATAAGTGATGAAGCAAAGAAATACGTGTCAATATTTGAAACTATGGACGCGTCTGCTTCTGCACCAATACTAGAGCAAATGGGTACTGCAAAAATGAAATTGATTGTTGAAATAATGAAAAACCTAAAAAAAGAAACTTCAGCAGATATACTTGCTAATATGTCCACGACGTTTGCTGCTAAGGTTTCCGAACAGCTTGCAAAAGAGTTCAATCTAATTAACGGTGGTTAGTTCAAAATAGTTAAACCTATTTTGCTAATATAAAAATTACAAATTGAAGGAGGTGAAATAATGATATTACTAAAGAATCAGATGGTAGCTGCAAATGGTGTCATGAACAATAATGAAACAAACCTTTTTAGTCTAAAGTCCAGAAATGCTGACACAGCCAAGAGCACTTCCGGTTTTTCCGATGCGTTTAATAGTGCAGTCAACAATTCTAAAAAGTTATCTGCAAGGAACAATCAGGATAGTACTCAAGCTCAAAGCACTTCAAACATTAAGTCTTTTAGGGAGGCACAGAACCTGAGAAGCAACAAGGTTGAATCAGATAAGAAGGTTCAAACCCAGCAAGAAAAGCCACTAGTGCAAATATCCGAGGAACAGAAAAATGATAGTTCAAATACTGACAACTCAAATCAGATGATAGCAGTTATGGCACAGATGATGGGCATTAAGCCAGAAGAGTTATTTAAGATAGCTCAAAACCTAGGTTTTAGTCAGCAGGATCTTCAAAACGGCGAAAATATGCAACAGTTTATAGGGCAACTGTCAAATATGCTTTCACTCTCAGATGATCAGGCAGCAGTGCTAGAACAGGTTACAGCCAAGGTTGAAGCTGTTGTGAATGGAAAAGTTGAGCAGTCAGGTGTTGATACTATCAAGGAAAATTCAGCACAAGCAACCACTGCAAAACAAAGTGATTCAGTATTAGAGTATACCAATGATCTATCTGAATTAACGAAGTTCTCCCAACAGATTAAAAACAAGCTAAATCAATTGATGGAATTAAGTGAAGCAGTTCCAAAGGCAATAGAAGGCGAGATTGCTAAGGTAATGGAGCACTTAAAATCACAGGCAGACACAAAGCTTTCTGTAGCTCAAACGCCTCAAGTAACAGAAGGAAGCACTACTGAAGGTATTTTGGGTGTTGCTAAGAATCAAAGTCAGTCGAATACTTCAAATGCTAAGGACGACACAAATGGTTCAAATGATCAAAATACAGATCAAAAAGCTAGCAATACAGAAAATACCGAAAATACTGAACAGGTTGTTAAGGGTGAAGCCGCTGCTGCGAAGGCACAGGCGGAACCATTAGTACAAGAGTCAGATTTTAACCAGCATTTAAACAGTCATTCAATCAAGATCAACGCAGAGCAGCACTTGTCCGACATTAAGAATTTGTCCTCGGCAAGAGCGACTAGCCAGGCTGTTAAGCCCTCAGAGATTATCAATCAGGTGATAGATAAGGCCAAGGTAGTTATTGGACTTGAGAAGACTGAGATGATAATTGATTTAAAACCCGATAACCTTGGAAAGCTTTCGCTCAAAATTATTACCGAACAGGGTATTGTTGCTGCAAAGTTTATGGCTGAAAACCAACAGGTTAAAGAGGTACTTGAATCAAATATGCAGCTCCTGAAGGACTCTTTGCAAAAGCAAGGAATCAGTATCGAAGGTGTTAGTGTCCAGGTCGCTGACAGAGACAAGAGTAGTTATGAGCAGCAAAGGAGTTTTGAAGGCAAAAACGACAAGAGCAATAAAGATATTTCTTCTGTTTCAGCAAGCAGTATACCAAAAGCTTCAGGCGGACTATATGTATCAAGCAATATTTTAGATGTACTACCTGAAAGGCTTGCTCAGTATTCATATGAATCTAGTAGTATAAATATGAGGGCATAAGAAAATTATGAGATAAAAAAATTAGGGAGGTGAAGATTTGTCAACAAGTGGAGTTTCAAATAATACAATTGAGCAAATAATTAATAATACAACTGGAAATACTGCCGCTAAACGTAGCACTAATGGAGAGTTGGGCAAGAATGATTTTCTTAATCTTTTAGTTACACAGCTAAGATACCAGGATCCATTAAACCCTACTGATGACAAGGAGTTTATTGCTCAGATGGCACAGTTCAGCTCTTTGGAACAAATGCAGAATATGTCCAGTACACTCTCAAATTCCCAAGCATTCTCTATGATAGGGAAGAGAGTAACAGCTACTATTTCTGATTCATCTACTGGTCAGTTAAAGACTGTAGTTGGAGAGGTATCAACTGTGAAGGTATCCAGCGGAAAAACATATGTTGTAATAAACGGACAGGATATTGAAGCGGGCAAGGTGACACAGGTGGACGAGAGTATTTACGGAAGCAATTCTAACATATCGGCCTATACCAATCTTATTGGTTATAGAGTTAGGGGTGCTACTTATGATTCAAGTTCAGGCGATGTAGTGTATGTAAACGGTGATGTTAGCGAAATACAAAAGGGTCTCTATGAAGACTACGCTGTAATGGATAATGTTAGTGTTACAATTTCCGAGATTAATAATGGTGTTACAAGTACAGATCCAAATTACATCAAAAATTATCTTAAAGATAATGAAAGAAAGTCTGTTTCATTGATTGTTAAGGATGAAGCATCAGGCATGAGAGCACCAATTTCCGGAACGCTAGATAGCTTCAAGATTGAAAATGGTAAAGTTACAGCTGTCATTAGTAAGGCGCTTATTCCAGTTGATAGTGTTGCTAATATTAAAAAGATACCGTAATAAAGGAGTGGGATTATGGTTATAAATAATAACTTTTCAAACAGGATATCCAATCCTCCTCAGATT
>JAEZFR010000030.1 GCA_023417285.1 Bacillota bacterium | reverse complement strand
GGCTACTTCCATGGATGATGTCGTAAAAATAGTAATTGACGATATGATTTTCTATGCATTTTCTGAATCGGAAGTTTTAGAACTTCATGAAGATCTTGAAATTCTTGATAACTTACGGGAGGCTGCAAAATATGCGTATAGTCAAAGACTTCCAAAACGATTAAATGCAGATACAGATGGTACATTAGGAGAGGTCTTACTTGATATTTTTATTCAAGCTTATGCACCAAATGCAGAAAAATTAGTAATTAGAGCTAAGCATACTGAAATAAAGAGTAAAAAAGAAATAACAGGATATGATGCGCTGTATTTTACAAAAGAAAGTTCAGACATTTGTATCTGGTTAGGACAAGCTAAAGCAGGTAAAAAAGATTATTGTAAAAAAAGTATTGTTGATGACTTAAATGATAAATTTAAAAAAGATTACTTTGCAGATACAGCCTTTTATATCGCTGATAAATGTGATACAGAGGAACTAAAAAAAATGCTTCAACATATAAATAAAATCTGTTATGAAGCTCAAAAATTTAATTATACAGCGGAGAAAAAGATAAATATACTAGTTGATTACCTAAAGAGTAAAAATGTAAAGGTAAAGATTCCTTGTTTGATTGCATATACAAAAGATATTTATGTTAATGAAGAAAAACTAAAAGAGCATATTATTAGTGAAGTGGAAGAAATAAGAAATAAGTTTGACGATGAGTTGTTTTCCATTGAGATTGAATTGCCTTATCAATTAGTATTTTACATATTCCCAATTAAGGATGTAAATTATTTGAGAAATAAGATTATTGAATTAAAGAGGGAGGCAATATAATATGGAATATTTGTACAAGTTGGTTGATTTAATTAACGAGTATGAAGACGGTAATGACGATACAGAAAAACAAATACGAGATTTAGTTTGTTATATTTCTGATAATGATGAATATATGAATAATGAGTTATACAGAAGTGTTATATTTGAAGCATCTGAAAAGTTAAGAATGTTTGGATACGTTAAGGGACAGCATAATATATCTGCGAATGAATTTTCAGAGGATGATTTGTATGATGTTAAACACGAAACTATTCAAAATTATTATAGATCCAAAGTGTTTAGCAATAATTTGCTTGATAAGAGACAAAAGCAGATTGTTGATAAGTTTATGATGCTTGAAAGTAGAAGAATGTTAGTGAGCGCACCCACCTCTTTTGGGAAAACATTTTTATTGAGAGAAATAATATATTTGAATAGAGAAAAATATAAAAATATCCTCTTGGTTTTTCCAACAATTGCTTTACTGAACGAGAATACTGAAAGTATAAATAATTTAATTCAAGCATTCAAGTTGGACTATAAGGTGATAAATAATGTTTATTCGGGGGTTAGCAATGAAAATAAATATATTTTTATTCTTACTCCAGAAAGAACATTAAAGTTATTAGCAGACAACCGAAATTTAATCCTAGATTTTTTCTTTTTTGATGAAGTATATAAAATTGATGAAGATTTTGATAAAAATGAAGACAGTGTAATTAATTCAGATGAATTAAGCGAAACGAAAGCAGATAAAGGGGGGAGAGCTAAAGCCTTTCGGATTGCTTTATATCTACTAGCTAAGCAGGTAAAAGAATATTACTTAGCAGGCCCATATTTGAATTTAGATAATGTTAAAAGGGGAATGAGAAACTTTTTGTCAATGAATAATATAACTACTTTTCAAGTGGATTTTGAACCGACGGTGCGAATTGAAATTGATGCATGGAAAATGAATAGCGTATTATTTCATCCTGTACTTGGTGAGTCTAAAATACAATTATATGAGCATGCAGGTCCAACTACGAAAGAAAAAGTTAGTGGGATAGCAAAGTATTTGTATGAGAACAAACTAGGACAAGCAATATTTTACTGCTCAACCCCAACTAGATCTATGCAATATACAAAAGAAATTGTTGAATCAATTAACTGTAATGAAAGTAAAATACCACAAATCTTTATTAATCATTTAAAAAGAAAATACAATGTAAAATTTGGAATCGATAAAAATAGCGTGACATATTGGAGCCTAATAAAGGCTTTAGAAAATGGAATAGGTATTCATCATGGAAAATTTCCAAAATATATACAGAATGAAATTTTAAAAATGTTTAATAATGGAGATTTTGATTTTTTGTTTTGTACTTCGACAATTATAGAGGGTGTCAATACAAATGCAAAAAATGTTGTTGTAATTAATAATAGTGTTGGAAATACAACCATGACAGCATTTGCATTAAAAAATATAAAGGGAAGAGCTGGGCGCTATTATCATCATTCGATTGGACGAGTTTTTTATGCTAACGCGAAACAACGTAGTATTGAAAAGATAGACGACATGCAACTTAATTTCCAAACGTATGATGAAATAAATATATTAAAAACAGATATTGATAATTCTGAAATTGAAGACTTGTCTGAAAAAAATAAAAAAATAAAATCGCATAGAGAAGAAAATTTTGACAAACAGATTTTACCTAATTCAATTTTTGTGAAAAATAGATTATATCCAAGGGATCAGCAAGAGAGATATTTAAAATATATTATGAAAGCTAGTAACTTTGACAAATTTAAAGGTCTTATTGATAATTCCCATAATATAAACTATTTTTTGACGAATAAATTAATAAAACCTATGCTGGATTCATTTGTTGAAACAGGCATTTTAGAAATTAATAAGGGGACTGTATATAATGCAGTGTTGGCAACATATAGTTTAAATGGAACCATGGGTGTTCTTGAGTATCATATAAGACAGTTAGAAAAAGATGAAGTCAATTCATCAGAAGATAAAATGGATACAGCATATATAAATACATTTGATCAAATAAGAACCATTATTGAGTATGAAGTTCCGAAATTGTTGTGTCTATTTGAAGCTCTGTATCAGCAAGCGGGAAAAATAATAGGCTATAAAATGGATGAATTCAATTTATCTGGAATTATTCGGTTTTATGAACTTGGCATTACAACCGAATTGGGGCTTTTTTTGGTGGAATATGGGTTCCCGATAGATACTATACGTCAATTAGAAAGAAAATTCCCCTTAATACTAAAGATGAATGCTAAGGAAGCAGTTGCCTTTTTGGAAAAGAACAGGAGACTTCTGAATGAACTTATGGATGAGTATGAGATGGGATTATATGGACGCGCGATAATTGCTTTAGAGAAAAGAAAATAACTGTGCGAGAGGGTATTGGTATGAATTTAGGAATCGAAACAGAAATGATTGAATTTAAAATGCTAAAGTCTGGATTTTTGGTGTGTTTCTATCGGTTGAAAGAAGAGAGCGTTAAAAGCACGGATAAAATGGTAAAAAGTACAGATAAATACGTATAATCTGCATGTGTTACAGAAAAATTATTGATTATATTGTAGAACATGGACAAAGTTGCTATAGAAATCATAGGAAAACAGAGTGAATTAAAAGGTAGTTATTATAGAATGTTAGAAAAATAGGAGAGACATAATTAATATGGAACGAAAGAAAGTGTATTTGTCATATGATCTTGATATAGGAAAAGATAGTGTATTAAAATTAAAAAAGTCAATCATGGAATCTGAATATGATGTATTGTTGAAGAATCCGCAAAATTCTATATCTGAATCGATAAGATTGGAAATCTCTAAAGCAAGTTTATGTATTTTTGTTTTAAAAAGTACCATGAACCCATTTATATTAAAGGAAATTGAGTACGCAGCACAACTTGGTAAGCAAATAATTACTTTCGTAAAAGATATTGAAAAATTAGAAAAACTCACAATTAAATATTCAACTAATTTATTACGTAGACAAGCAATATATAATTGGGAAACATATGATGACTTGAATTCAAAGGTTGTTAATGCATTAGATACTTTTAAAATGAGTTCATTTCAAAGGGGGATGCTCTTTGAAAAATTAATTTCAAACATATTAACTTACGTTGGATGGAATGTTAAGGATAATTTTCAAGTAAGAAACTCAAATACAGTTGTTAACGGATGGGATTTAATTATAGACAAAGAGAATATTACCTATTATGTGGAGATAAAGTTTTATAGGAGTAAATATATTGAAACCGGTCGAATTAAAGATATTTTACGTGATATCGAAAAAAGAAGAGAATTAGATATTAATATTCAAAATAGGATTATACTTATTTTGGGAAATGTGATAGACGAAAATCAGAGAAAAATTATTAATACAAACGGAGTGCTAATCCTTGATATTAAGAATATTTTATATTTGGTAAATAATAATGAATATCTGAGGAATCAGTTGCTTTCAATTATTGAGTATTCGTTAGATGATATTACATATGAAGAGCCATTTCTAGATTTTACTCCACTTAATACTGAGAAAAAAGAAAATAAAGAAAAGAATGCTATTGAAGAATATATAGATAAATTAAAGTTCTGGCAGCCTAAGAAAAATTTGAGTTCTACATATGAAAAATTGTGTACAAATGTTTTAAAAGAATTATTCATAGATGATTTATCCGTATGGCAAGAACAAAAGAAGTCAAATGATGATTTATATCGATTTGATCTGATATGTAAAATAAAGGATGAAAAAATAAATCCGTTTTGGAAGTTCATAGAAGATTTTTTTAATTCTAAGTACATAATCTTTGAATATAAAAACTATTCTAATTTTATAACACAAAAAGAAATATATACTACTGAAAAATATCTTTATGCAAAGGCGCTCAGAGGAGTTGCTATTATTTTGTCTTGTAATGGCAGTGATAATAATGCTGAAAAGGCTATAAAAGGCATTTTGCGTGAAAATGGAAAATTAATAATTAGTTTATCCAATAAAGACATTATTTGTATGCTGGAAAATAAATTGAAGAAGGAGGAGGCTGCAGATTATTTATATGATAAGTTAGATATAATGCTAATGGAGTTAGAAAAGTAGTGGTTGATTGGTATTAAAGTATTCTTAAATATATAGAAATATGTTTAAGTTACTGATAATAAAAAATAAAACATAGTATATGATAGCCCTCAGCAGCCCTGAGTAATACACCCACAAGTAACACAACCACCCAAAACCCCAGCATCCAAGCCACTTCCACCCCCACATTCTCTTCTCAAAGAGATAATAAAAGGAAAATTGATTTTTTCAAGAATATCGAGAAAGCCCCGTTTTTGGGGCTTTCTTTTTGATTTTGAAAAAATGCAAGTTTAGTATTTAAAATAAAGTCGCAGCCCCATATTAGCCACACTACATGGATTTGATGTAGATAGTTACGAAGAAACTAAAACCCGTAGAGATAGTGTCAAGATTTTTTCGCAAATTCATTTTTCTCCGTCCGGTAGTCATTAGCTACCCGGCTATGTTTTCAGACTGTGACTGGATATCTAGTTCCTTTAGATGATCCATATTCATATAGCACTTGGCACCCCACTGGGTACCAGCTACGTGCCGAAGTCTGGCACATACTAACATTAATGCACTTTGTCCATCTGGAAATGCACCGATGGCTTTTGTTCGACGCTTAATCTCGCGATTTAAACGTTCAATTGTATTGTTGGTGCGAATACGGCTCCAGTGTTGATACGGAAACTCCATGTATGTAAGTGTTTCTTCTATTCCGTCCGTAAGTTTCTTTGAGGCCGCAGGTAACTTCATCTCTAAGAGCTTCGCTGCTATTATTTTTGCTTTTTCTCTAGCGGCTTGTTTGCTTTCCTGGGCATGAATGGCCTTAAGCATCATGGATACCTCTTTCATTTTGTTTCTTGGTGTAACAGAAAATATATTTCGATAAAAATGTACCGTACAGCGTTGGTATTTAGCTTCTGGGAACACCTCAGGTATGCTTTCTAACATACCTAGGCATTTGTCTCCCACAATTAATCGCACCCCAATAAGGCCGCGCTCTTTTAACCAAACAAAGAAGTTTTTCCAACTTTCACGATCTTCTTTCATACCTTCTGCAGCACCAATTATTTCACGACATCCGTCTTGATTTACACCAATGGCAACAAGAATAGACATGTTTTGTATTTCACCACCCCAACTACGCTTTAGGTAAATACCATCCACATAGACATAAGAATACTGTCCAGTAAGAGGCCTAGAACGCCATGTTTCGATATGTTCATAAGCTTTTTTGTTAAGATTACTTATTGTTCCTGGAGAAACCTTTGTCCCCCAAAGTGCTTCGGTGATATCTTCTACACGACGGACAGAAACACCAGCGAGATACATCTCAATCAGTGCTTCTTCGACAGAACATTCTCTACGACGGTAACGCTCGATGATGGCCGTTTCAAACTGCACACCTTTGAGCTTTGGCATTTTGAGAGTGACATCTCCACTAGTTGTTTGAAAATTTCTCGTATAATGCCCAGAACGATAGCCTTTTCTGTCACCGGTGCGCTCGTATTTTTCAGCATTTATGAGTTCTTCAGCTTCATGATCCGGCAAGGCATTCAGCGTTTCTTCAACGCTATTACGAACTAAATCCTTCAATTCGTTGTGGATAAGATCTTGGTTTAATTGTATAATGTTATCAGACATGGTTTATATCCTCCTTTGAGAGTTTTGTATGGTAACTTAATTCTACCAAACGGATATAGACCATGTCTATTTTTGTAAATGAATTTGCGAAACTAATTATACGTTATCGGGTTGAATGCTCGAGGTGGACATATGGCAATTACAAATCAAAGAATATTGTTTCAGGCACATAGAATCGATTTTGGAAAGAAGTTTGAAGAATTTCATCTAAACAGAATAATGAAGAATGTACAAGGTGCATTTTATGTTTGGATTAAAGGAAATGATTTATTTATAAAACTATGTGATGAAACACTGGCACAGTTTGTATTAAAATCCGGTAAAGCTGATATTGGAAAATTAAATATATTGCGTTTACTTGAAGACAGAGAGAATATAGTTGCTGGTGCACACAATTTGGTGTCAGAAGCAAATTCTATACATCAAGAAATTTAAAATAGTAACCATTCTGCTGGAAATGGTTTTTTGAAAATATAAAAAACAGTGCAACTAAGAAAAGCAGGATGTAGAAATAAAGAATAAAAGGAATAAAAGGAAAAAAATGCAAAAATCTACTTGCAATAAAAAACAAACATGGTATTATTATATAATAGATGGTAAAAAATGTTAAAATATAATATAAATGGACATTATAATGTTATCCTTTACTATAAAGTTAACAGACAATAGTTTATAAGTAATTTTCTATACTAGCTAACATAAGTAGAATGCTATATTAAAAGAGAATTTATCCCTGGAATATAGGAGTCTATGAATTTTAAACATTTAATGTTGCAAATCTCTAAGGGATGAGAGCGTTTTAAGGCATAGTGTATAATTAGTGGAATTACCATACGAGAATCTTATTAAAAGTTGAGAATAGCGTAAATAACATATGAATTATAATCATAGGTTTGTTTTTATTATTATGAAATACTGTAGGTTATGTTTATTCAATAGCATCAATCTATCGCATGTATATATATTACGAACTCTGGACATTTCAAGGAGTTTCCAAACAGAAAAAATCATATAAGATCCTAGGATAAAGAATATTACTTATATGTTTTTTTAAATTTTTATAATTAATTAAATGAAAGGAATGATATTTTGAAAAAGAAGATTAAAAAATTATTAGTAGCGGTAATCATGTTAACGACATTTATTTCGAGTACACTTAGTGTTAATGCTGCTACTGCAACAGGGGGATTTTATAGTGAAGGTTTTGTATATAAATGTACTTTGACCACATATGTTAGTGAAGTACCAGAAATGGCTAGACAACTCCCTTGTCTTGGATTCAAAAAAACTAAATATACAAAAGGTAGTGTTACAGTATCTGCAACAACAACAGAGACTTTTGGGACTAGTGCTACAGTTGACGCTAAGTATAAAGGAGTATTTGTTGAGGTGGGTGGTTCTGTGGGAGTATCAGCTTCTATTGCTACATCTACTACAGTAGGTACTACTCTAAATGTAGAGGCTAATGCGCCAAATGGATATTATTATGCTTTTGTTGGCGTGCTTCAAAAGAAAGTAAAATTTCAAGTAATGTCATCATACCAAGGTAAAGAGCCGTTTGAACAGTGTTATAGTAAAACATATAAATATGCGCCAAAACTAAAAAGTGCATTTCTTGATGTACGAAAAGTATCATAGTATTAATGTAAATACATAAACAAAAATAGCAATGTATGGGTAGTAATATTACCCATATATTGCTATCTGAAATAGATAGGAGTAGGATATTATATGAAAATGAGAAGAGCAATAAATGTTGTTGTATACATTTTATTACTGGTTATTGGCACATTTTATTGTGGTTGTTCAAAAGGACAATCAAACAGTAACACAGACAAGAGTGAATTTTCTTCTGAACAACCACAAGCTAATACTGACCAGAATGGTTTTTCTTCAGAACAACCACAAAACAACACAGACAATAGTGATGATGCAGAAGGTTGTACATATTTAAAGAAATTACCGAGCCAGTTTATTAATGGAGATGATCCTGTTATATGCCTGGATAAAATGGATTTGGAATATTCTACAGATTCTATCTTTCAGGTTACAGTCCATATTTTATCCAAAGAATTACTTGATGAAAGTAATGTTAAAGTTGAAATAAACTCAGATATAAAGTGTTCCTTAATGCATGTGGACTCAGTAGAGACAAAACAAAAGTTTCAAAAAAATACCTGTATGCTATATAATAATGTCGATTGGGCACATCTTAGAGAATTAGAGGATGCTGCTGTAGTAGGAGATGAAGAAAAGGAAAAGGAATTTGCTGAATTCAATAAGGATATTGATAAAGATTACGCGAGCCTTTCGGATGCAATGTTTCCGACTTTTTATGACAATACTTTTTTAATTACCATTGATACGTCAGGAATAAATCTTAAACAAGATGAAGTAATTAATAAGATTACATTTTTAATATTGGGAAAGTCATATGTGCAGGATATTGGAAGTATCCGTTTACACTATACTAAAATGTTAAGTGAGGCTGAAGCAAAAAAAATATATGGTGACTACGATTTATCATTCACTAGTGCTGGAAGGAGTCAAATAAATATAAGTGATCAAAAAGGTGGAATCTTCATGCTACCACCTTATGAATTAGTTGCAGAGAAAGATGTGAAAATTAAAGACATTAAGTTAGATAGGGTTTCCGATAAAATTGCAATTGAAAAGGTTTGTTTTCAAATAGAAACTGATGGGAATATGATTGATCAGCAATGGAAAGAAGGAGACGAAATTCTAATACCAAAAGGTTCCAAACCAAATGTAACATTTTATATAAAAAGTACTGATTTAGACAAGAAGAAGAACTATTTTTTAAATGTTCGTCTTATTATCGTATATGAAGTAAATGGTAAAGAGTTCCAAGCGGAAACATCAGCATCTTGTGAAACCAGGTATGATGCAGATGTACTATATGCAATGTTTAAGGATGATATAGATTGTTCATCGTATTATAATAACTATGTACAAACGGGTGAGGAATAAGCCTATGAAAATAAAAAAAATACTACTTAAAACTATTATACCTGTATTGTTTATTGTGGCATTTATACTACCTATTATGATGATGTATAATTTATCAAAACAAGAAAAGAAACAATTTAAGCAGTATGATGTATATGATTTTAAAGAAACAGCATATGGAACCCCTTGTGAAGTTGAAAGAAAAGATATAAAGAAATATTTCAACTTTGATGGAGTAATTACTAGCAATACCTATGAATATATAGAATTTAAACAATATAAGAATAGTCTAATAAAGACAGTCATTGGTGTCGGTGATGAAGTTAAAGTTGGTGATGTTGTAGCCTATGCAGGTAAACTAAAAATCACATCGGATTATAATGGTATTGTAGAAGAAGTACTATCTGACAAAGAAGGATATATAAAACTTAGATCATTAGATAAACTGAAACTGACATGTATGACTTCTCCAACAATAATTAGAAAGATAAAAGATTGTAATTCTTTAACATTAGATAATGGAGATAAAGTTAAAATTGACTTTATCTCTAATATGGCAACTGATAATAAAGTTAAAATTGTATTTGAAATTGAAAATATGGATTATTTGTATGGGCAAGAGATTAAGAATTTGAAGATTTATACTGGTGATGAATATAAGAATGTATTGGTCGTAGACAAGAATTGTGTTTACCAAAAGAAAAAAGGTGGCCCAAATTATATAAGAGTGTTAGATGAAAATTTGTTTTTTTTAAATGAAGTAGAAGTTGATATTGGCTTTGAAACAGAAGAGTATGTGAGTGTTGTTAATGTTCGGGAAGGTACATTTTGTGATTCTGGATACAAAGCATTATTGAAAGTAGATGAAGAATAGATATTGCTTTCGTAATCCGTTGGAGGTAACAATGGTTGATGAATTAAATATTAGTCTACGTGGAATACAAAAGAAGTATGATAGGCCTATATTGGAAGATATAAGTCTGGATATTACAAATAGTAGTTATATTACTATTGTAGGCAAGTCCGGTTCAGGCAAGTCTACCT
>JAEZFR010000587.1 GCA_023417285.1 Bacillota bacterium | reverse complement strand
CTCCTGTACCTGTACCATTATTTGTTGCTGTACTTCCCGCTTCAATAGCCACTCCGCCAGCAGCTGTTGCACCCGATACTCCTTGAGCTACTGTTATTTGTGTATTAGGTGTCAAGACACTTGAATTATTCGCACCCTCATTGATAACAACCTTATCTACTTTTCCTTCACCACTAATATCCGTCTTTGCTGCTGCCGTAACAGAGGCTACAACTGCACCCTGTTCTGTCTTAATAGCAGTATTATTAGCTGAATTTTCAACTGCAACCGGACCTAGCTTTGAGTCCTTATTTACAATAATTGTAGAACTATCACCTGTAACTGCTACATTTGAAATATTCGCATCTCTCACATATACAACTGCGCCAGAAGCACCTATATCCAAAGTTCCTACAGAACCTGTGATTATTATTTCTTCACCTTTTGCTATTTCTACATCTATAGTGTTACCGTCTTCTACTACAATTCTTAGCTTGTCTCCAACTGTTTCAATTCTTACACTTGTTATATTTGACTTTCCATTAATATGTATAGAATTCTCACCGCCACCTCTTACAACGGTATTTCCTTTAACGGACACACTATTAAGTGATGCATCACCTTCTCCAACACCTTCTGCTATAATCAGATTTTCTGAGATAGCTACGTCTTTTAGAGTAACATCAGGCACCTTAATAACAGCAGTCCCTGCTACATTACCTGTATATGTACCAGCTTTTGTATAATATGCTTTTATTATATTATTAATAATTGCAACAATTTCTGCTCTGGTAATGCTTGATTTTGGATTAAACTTACCATTACTCCCCTTTACATACCCTTTGGCTTCCATACCAAATACTGAAGCTCTTGCCCACGAAGACACTAATTTTGAATCTGCAAATTTTGATTTGGCCATGCTTCCATCGCTAACCGCAAAGGCTTTAGCCATAATTACACAAGCTTCTTCTCTAGTAAGCTTATCGGTAGGACGTACAGTAAATGTACCATTTCCGTCGCCATTACCATTAATGATTCCAGCTGCATTTGCCTTTAGTAAAGCGTCAGTATAATACTGCCCATCTTTTAAATCTGAGAATGTGTTTTTTGCAGCCACCTTATATCCCATAATATTATTAAGAATACAGGCCATTTCACCTCTGGTTATAGAGTCATTAGGTCTGAAAAAACCATTATTCCCATTTATTACCCCGTAACCAGACCATTTATAAATCGCTTCAGTAGCCCAGTGACCATTTAAATCTTTGTATAGCTCCTTGTCTTTCGATGCAAATGTTGTAGAAAACGAACTAAGCAACACTGCTATCAAAACAAATACAGACATTATTCTTCTTTTCATGTTGTTCCTCCTAGAATTATTGCTATTTTGTCAACCAGTTTCGACACAATAATCTTATTTTATGATAAATAAAAAAACCTACCTTTTCACCTCCCGAAAGTTAGGTGTAAAAGTTAGGTTTTTTTAGCAGATTATATTTAGTTTATAATTCCATATTGCCTAGCTTTTTCAACAGCTTGTGTTCTCTTATTAACCCCTAGCTTGGCAAATATGTTGTTGATGTACCATTTAGTAGTCCCCGTAGTTATATAGAGGTTTTGCGCAATTTCTGCATTTGACATTCCTATTGAAATTAGCTTCAGAATTTCAAATTCTTTTTCCTTTAGTGGTTCTATAGTGGCTTTCAAACCATTGTGTTTCTCCAATACATTAGCTATTTTGGGTGATACATGACTTACTCTATGAACAAGCTCTAAGACTTCGCCACCCTCGTCTAAAAAATTTCTAATGTATCCTTCAGGCTCAGCTAATCTTAATGCTTCACTTATGTAAGTAAGGGCTTTCTTGTCTGCTCCGTTATATTTTTTAACTAATGCTGAAAGTATTAGTATTGTTATCAACTGCTCATACTTTTGACTTTTTCTTGCAAATTCCTCTTCTTCCAATAATATAGTTTCCGCTTCAGAATACTTTTTGGCATCTAATAAAGCTCTAACATATGTTAATTTAGTGCTACAAGAAACTAAACTCCTATTATCACTTATAATTTCTCTATGCTCTTGCATCCATTCAGATACCATCTTATTGTTATTCTCCTTTAGGCACAAATCGATCTCAATGGCCTCAAGCATTGCAAAAGTATTCTCAAGTCCAGAGCCTTTCGCTAAGCTTTTATATTTTAATAGCGTTTTCAAGGCAGCATACTTGTCACCCAATATGTAAAGTAATTTAACATAAATACCCTCTGCATTTCCTATTGTTGATACTAGCTTCATCTCCCTACAAAAGTTAATACCTTCACATAAGTATTCTTTTGCTCTTTTCAAATCATTTCCAATATATAAGCATATCCCCAACGGCAGATAAACCATCTTTGCCATTGGAAGCAAATTCCCATGTTGATCTTTATATTCATCTAAGAATTTCTCACATAAGCTTTGAGCATATTTTTTCTTTCCCATGGTAATTAAACAATCTACATAAGTAACAAATGCTGACATTTCAATTAATCGGTAGCTTTTAGAATCAACTCCATCAATTATCTTTTTAAAAGCTATGCAAGCTTGATCTATTACACCTTCAGAAATCTTCACCAAGCCAAGAGTCCTTAATGCAATATTATAGAAAATCTTATTGTCATCTTTTAATATAGATACCGCTTCCTCAGCAAGCATCAAAGCTTCGCTTTTATCTATATTTGTATAGATGATAGCTTCAAGAGCCTTTATTTTTCCCAACATACTAGACTCCTTGATTTCTTGTACACTTTTTAATTCCTTTAGGACTTTACACGCCTTTTCCGTTTCTCCTAAAAGAAACAAGCACCAAGCTCTAATTGTCTCAACCTCAACATCTATCCTATTAATTGTCTTTTTAATTAAATGTAAATGTTCAAGAACCTTTTCAATTCTACCATTAAATAGATACTTTGAGCACAATTGATTTACCAGGCTTAGCATTATTTCGCCATCACCTGATTCTAATGCATATTCAAAGGCTAGCTCAATAAAGCCATTAGTCTTATACCAAGCACTTGCTTTTCTGCATATTTCCATTTTCAGGCCCTTATCAAGCCTCATGCTCAAAAACTCCGAGAAAAGATTATGATATCTATACCAATCTCTTTTACCATCTATAGGCGCTAAAAACAGATTTTCTTTTTCTAGTCGCTCTAATATTTGTTTACTGTTGTTAAGTCCCGTAACAGTATTACAAAGCTCTTCATTAAAAATTCTAAGAATACTAGTTATTTTTAAAAAGGTCCTTATATGGGCTTCCTGTTTTTCAAAAACCTCTTCCATTAGATAGTCCGCAATAAATCTGTTATTACCAGTAAATTGTTCTATTAAATCCCTATCTCCTTGCTCCTGTTTAAAGTTTTTAAAGGATAAGCCAATTAGTTGTAACCCAGCAGCCCACCCCTCTGTTCGGTGTTCCAACATATTAAGCGTATCAGCTTCAAGATTAACGTGAAAATTTTTACTAAAGAATTCTTTTATTTCATCAGTCTCAAACCTTAAGTCAAAAGACCTGATTTCTGTCAATCTATCACTCGCTCTCCATCTAGGAAGAGTAAATGGTGGATCTTGTCTGGTGATTATTATAGGTAGTATGTTATGTAATTTGCAATCCAGCAATCGCTGCATCAGCTTGTGTATATATGGGTTTGTTATTATATGATAATCATCAAATATTATAACAATGTTTTCCTTTATCTCCGCAATTTCTTTTATTATATATGAGCTTATTATTTCTACTTTTGGAAGCTTTGGTGTACCCATAAGATTTTCTATCATGTCGCCGAATGTTTCATTGACCTTTCGGAAGGCGAAAATTATATAGTTTAAAAAACTTATGGGATCATTACAATATTCATCTAGATAAAGCCAAGTGTTACATTGAGCATATCTACTTAACCATCCTGCTACTAGATTTGTCTTACCATACCCTGCTTCTGCAGAAACAAGAATAATATTTCGTTTTTTAAGGCTTTCATTAATCTTTATGTATAAAGCTTCACGGCTTACATGGGTATCTTTTACAGCAGGTTCGTATTGATTAATATTTAGAATATTACTAGCATCCATTATTTTGCCCCCATTTTACATATTATTTAATTTTCTTACTTCATGTACTATAATTTTTAATAATTACCATTTTATCATATGACTAATTTTTTTATAAATAATTTTCACTATTTATAAAACTAATTTTATTTAAAAGTACTAAAAAGGGTGTTGAGAACATATATTATATCTTTATTTGAGAACACATATTGACTGAAATATAACCTATTGGTAGTATTTACAATATAAGTATTTAAAGGGGTTGAATTATTATTAAAAAAATCATAGCGATAATAACAAAATTTATTTTACTTTTACTTTTTGTCTTTGCTGCTCAATTCTGCAGCTATATATCAGGATATGCGACTAATAATATAAATCAAAATGAAGTACAGACACTGTTTTCAAAAGAATACAATACTATAGCTGAGCTTTCAAACAAAAGGATTAAATCTAATTCTTTAGCTGATAATATGGGGTTAATTGATTCTAATAATTTCGATATTATAGAAAAAAATATAACTGAACTTTGTGATGTATGGGTTGCTGGAAATAGAGGCTTGGTACTAAGTACAGATTCATCCGGCAAACAAGGCCTTTTTGTTAGTAAAGAAGTTAGCCCATACCAGCTTACTGGAGACGTATTCTATTTGCCTCAAAAACTTAGTAAAAAAATTCGTATATTAGGATTTGATGACTGGGTTAGTTCAAAAATTAACGGTTATGCATCAAATAATAAAAATTTAGAACAATATGTTAAATATACACCTAAAAGCTCAAAGTTTATTATGTTTGATGATACGAATAACATTGTTATATCAGCAGGCTTTGAAGGTAGTGAACTGGTTTTATACAAGGCAGTTCAAGTACCTAAGGCTATTAAGCTTTCGGACTATACTGTAGAGCTCGCTTTTGAGAATACTGCGGTCATAAGCTCAAAGAATAAAACTGATATTATAATGCTAGACACAAAAACTCTCAAAATGATAGAAAGTAGAAAAATGCAAAACTGGGAAACGCTAATAGGGTATAACGACAAATTATATTTGAAAAACGCTACAAATACAAGAACATATTGCCTTTACCAGATCGACAGAAAGTCCAATATCTTAAGGGTTTATGATGTTAAGAATAACAAAGTGGTTAAGAAATATAACCTAAATAAACTCACTTTTAAAGGTAAGCTTATTAATGTTTTTAGCGATAGAGAAGGATTGCTTGGCTTAATATATAAAGAAGAAAAAAGTTCACAACCACTTAAGCTATATTTTTATAGCACTGAGAAAAATCAATTATATCAAACCGAAAAAACAATAGATAAGTCTTTAGCAGCAATTAAACAAGTAGATAATATGTTTTTTTACTATCACATATTCTATGGAGATGGAGATACCATTTCAAGAGTTATAACCTTCTATGACAAAAATAAAAGGCAAGTAGTATTGTTTGAACTAAGAACTGAATTTCCATTTGATAAAGATTATATTATACCAATCAAAGCCAACCTCAGCGGTTTTAGCACTGTTCAATAAAAATGAAAGCCTGCTAAAATGAGTGCATTCTAAAATGAAAGGCTGCTAAAATGAGAGCATTCTAAAGTGAAAGGATACAAAAAATGAAGAAATTTAAACATATTAGCGCATGTATTATATCATTACTAATGATTTGTACAATGTTTTCAGCGTGTTCCACTACAAGAATAGGAGCTGATAATAATACCCCACCCACTACGACAGATACTACGAATTCTTCTGACAAAAGTGATGTAGATATTTCCGACCATACATCAGCCATGAATACAAGTATTGCAAGTGATACATCAGCCATAAATACAGGTGATGCAAGTGCCACATCACCCACGAATACAGGTATTGCAAGTGCTACAAGCAACAAGAAAACCGAGGGTTCTGGGACATATTACATAAACGAAGACAACAAACCTCAAAGTAACACATTTTTCTTCAAAAATAATATTACAGAGGCAACATATTCTGGAACTTTTGCATTTGGTGAAGATGTGCAGAATGTGGATGTTCAGCTGAATATAGAGCAGATTGCGCAGCTCAAGGATGGAGCTGTATATGAATTGGAGCTGGAGCCTGTTGATGGTGTTGGAGAAGAACGCTTAAATTTAGGCTACTTTTATGTGCAGAAGAACACCATATATAAATTTAGTGCCTCTCAAGAAAATCTTGAAAGTCTCAAATCCTCAGGTAAATTACCCGAAGACAGTGTTATCGTCTGCCAAGAAAAAGTACTTAAAGACAATTCGGGAGAAGATGAACCCGGCTTTCATTATTACATTGAAGTAGATGGAAACAAGAGAGTGTATCATTCCTATAATGATATGACCGGAACAGGTTATTTTGAGTCATTTACCTGGGAAAAGAATAAGGGACTAGTGAGCTACAGGAGTGGTTTTGGTGCTGAAAATGACTTGATAGAGTTACAAGTCAAATGAAAAAGCAAAATAATATATGGCTATGACATTGTAAGGTGTCATAGCCACGCTTATAAAATGATGTTTATTTCTCCTCATGTCGCCCAACTTTTTAAAATCGCTGCTTATCACCTCAAACTGAGTCTGTGAAATAAATTCTGTAAATTAAGCTTTCTATGATAAAATCAAAATATCATAGGAGGCTTTTTTTATGGCAAAAAGAAAAAATTCAATGAGCGAATGTAAAAAGAATATCATCGCTTCAC
>JAEZFR010000586.1 GCA_023417285.1 Bacillota bacterium | reverse complement strand
AACATGATTAAATGCTTCATCGAAATCTAAATGCTCTTCTAGCCATTGATGTCCCCCATAGACGTACTTACTGTCCTGGAGCCAGCTCTGAAAGCGCTGCCATGCCTTCATAATTTCTTCTCCAATATCACCATTTAAACCTCTCTTAACTGCTGCAACAGCATAAAGGCCGCCTTCTAATACCTTAGTCTTTACTCTTTCGTCCTCTACCTTAACCGAGTCACTTATTGTAACGCAAACCTCATACCCGTATTCCTGCAGTTCTGGGGATTCAGGACTTGGATTATTGTAGCCAAATATTCTTAGGCTATCTTTCTCTATATCCAACCCGCTATTCTTTATCCATTCACTTACAACTTTAAATGCTTCATGTTCTGGGTTTGTTCCATAATAGCAGCAGTATGCTACTCTCACTGGTTCAAGCTTCTTTAGCACCTTAATATCCGGGTACTTTTCAAGCAACCCACTATCTTGAATCTCAAAATATTTATCCATAACACTCACCCTTTCAAAACTATATACTGACTGATTTTGTCTGAGCTGACTGGGCAAAAATCCTGTAATACGTTTGAATGCTCTAGAAAATGAGTCCTGACTTTCGAAGTCATACTTAATCGCAATGTCTATCATTTTAATATCATTGTTAAGCAGTTCAGATGCTGCAAGGCTTATTCGGCGTTGCCTTATATATTCCTTTACAGAAAAACCTACAAGAGCAAAAAACATCCGATAATAGTTTGACTGTGACATAAAAGCCTCTCTGGCTGCTTGATTTAAGTCAATCTCATTCTCAATATTGGTTTCAATGTACTCAATGGATTTTTGTATCCGCTCATAATAATTCATAAGGGCGCGCTCCTTAAATATCTTAAGATGAGAATATGATATCATACGAGTTTTAGAAATGTCCGACTTTTTTTCCAATTTATATTTTAGTTGCTATGAATAACTTTAATGTATATGAAATTAATTAGTTAACTTAATTCCTACTAACATATTGTTCTTATCTTGCCACTGTCATATATCGATTATATAATGAACTGCATTCCCTCATACACTCTAAATATAAATTCCTTACTCTTTCATCAGGGCAAACCCTTAAATACGATTCCTTTTCCAATATTGAGATCAATGGTTTCATTACATAATAATATCTATAGTCACTGTCTTTTCTAAGTACCTCACGATAATGTTCTAGTATATGTATATATCTATATTCATCTATTCTGAAATCACACAATTTAAGTAGATTATCAAATAATCCAACAATATGACCAGAAAAGAACCTGCCGTGATCTTCTCTGTTTTCCAATCCGTAATAAACCCCAAACGGTGTAGCCCATAACATTCCCTTAACTGATGTTCTTGTGATTGCACAACAATACCACTTTTGTATTTCAAGATACTTATCAGTTCCTAGAGCCTTATATTCTTGTGAAACTGCTGTAAAGCTGCTATTTGCAACATAATCAAATATTTTCTCATTATGTTCCTTATCGTTAATATTAGTTAGGGAACACCAGCATATATAGTTGTTGTCCATTCTCCCTATAATGCATAATTCTTTGTCTTTACTGATGTGTAATTCAATAGATATTTCTTTATTACTTAAATCATAATTTGGTTTCACTTTGTTGCTTTCGTCTATCATATTGAATTCTTCGATACTTTGCATTTTTATTAATTTACCCCCTTCATCATCCAGTATAAATTTTTTATACCTGTATCGCTTTAGATTGTTAATTCCTGTAGCACATCAGATTTCTATAAATAAGACTTTACTCGTTTCATATCAGTAGCCAAGTACGGGTTATCCTTCCTCATATTTTCATAAAGTAGACCAGCTTGTGTGTAATCTTCTTTTAGTATTTCTAATTCTCGTTGAGTAATTCCAACTAATTGCATAAATTCTACTCTACCATGAACCGTATCAATTCCGCTGCACTCAGTATCGTTTACAACAAGAAGTGCCGTAATGGCAGATTCAATGCCTATATGAAGGGACGAGCCGTTACCAGCAATGAACTGCATTGGTTCAAAAAACTTTTTCTTTGTGTATGTGTATCTAGCAAGATTAGATAGCATATTAATTGCCCATTTGCAATCCTCTACTGAGTCCTCTTTTAGTTTTATAGTCATTTCATATCCCCAGCGGCTCCATTCACCACCAAACGCTTCTTTATCAGTGTAAAGCTCCGTCATGCCATAAGTCAATATATGCCTGTATCCATTTCGGGATTGATAAATGCTATAACCATCAACATATTCGTCCCCTTTTATATTCTTCTAAAGTCATATAGTGCTATCCCCCTACATTTCTTAGTGTGAAAAAAATAATTATGCTACAATTACTATCACTTGTATAATTCTAGTCTATTCACTAAATTATTAACGCTTTCTATTCTTTAGCCTCAATGAATTTATTATCACTTTCAGAAAACTCATAAGCATACCCAGAGCTTCTAAAGACGCGCTCAAGTAAAGGTTCAAATGATAAAACCCCTTCTAACGATATAATGGTGGCGTTATTAGAATCATCAAGATACTGGGGAGTTTCATCTCCATAAAACAACTGCCACCCACTATCTTGTTCATTATTTAGATCATCAGTTCTAACAACCCAATTAATTTGCTTTTTTTCTAATGCCTTTTTTGTAATAATTGCAAATAGCTTTTCATTGAAAGCAGGACTTTCTACATAAATGGCCGCAATGTTTTCAGCCTTAAAAGTGATAGTATCTCCGCTACCTATTGATTTCAGGTAGTAGGGGTCATTATCTAAAATACCAGTAAAACTTTCACTTTCTATATTTGTTATTTTGACCCATATTCTTTCAGCCTGACAACCATTTTTTAAAGGCTTTTTCATTATAAATATTAGTTTAACAAGAGTTCCAATCTTTAAGTTCAGAATTTCTTGGTTTGTAGGTATTAGAAATGTCCTTGGAAACTGTTTATTCAAAACCACCGCGTTTTCAAGATAAAATTCTGGCTTGTTTCCATCAAAGATACTTAGAATCCCCATAATACTCCTCCATCTACTAACATATACAAAAATTGTATAATAACTTTATAGAGATTACTATACAAATATCAATAGGTATCCCAATAAAGAGTTACGATACAAATATTTATAGAGATTGCTATACTAATATAATTTTTATTAAAATATGCATGGTAGGTTATAAAGAGAAATCTAGTGAACTCATTTGTGATATGTTTCATTCCGCATTATCTTGAATGCACGGTATACCTGCTCTAGCAATATAACCCTTGCTAGCTGGTGAGGAAATGTCATTTTTGATAGGGATATTCGGTAGCTTGCAGCTTTAATAAGACTTTCGTCCAGCCCTAAGCTTCCTCCTATTATAAATGTGATATGAGAGCCACCTGACAACATAATACTGTCAAGCTTTTTTGAAAAACCTTCGGAGTCTATTTGTTCACCCGATACATCCAACAACACAATATAGCTTCCTTCCCTTACACGCTTCAAGAGACGTTCAGCTTCCTTTTGTTTAACCTGTTGTTCTTGTGCAGGGCTTAGATTGTCAGGGGCATGTTCGTCATCCACCTCAATTAGTTCTATATCAGTAAAACGCGAAAGCCTCTTTTTGTACTCGGCAATCGCGTCCTTTAAATACTTTTCTTTTAATTTTCCTACTGCTGCAATGGTTATTTTCATAATTAATCCTTATTTCTAGTGGCGAACAAATTTTAGAATTTGCTAATGCTTCATGACTTAATATCACCAAGCTAATTCTATCTGATACATGGTGATGAATAATATACAGTATTTATACTGCCTGCCCTGTCTCAGCGCGGTGCTTACTGTCTAAATGCACTACCTACAGAATATTTGTACTGCCAGCCCTGTCTCGGTGCAGTACTTTCTATCTCTGTGCACTACCTACAGAATATTTATACTGCCAGCCCTGTCTCGATGTGCTACCTCTAGCATAACATCGCTCCCTACAGCAATCTTCTTTTCAGTCAGGGCATTAAAGCTTGTTTGATAAGCTAATTCCGGAAAGTTGTTTTCATGGCTTAAATGACCTAGTATAAACTTTTTGCTGCCCTTTTCTGCCATGTGCGCTATAATCTTAGCCGCTATTTCATTTGATAAATGCCCATGGTCTCCAAGAATACGCTTCTTTAGAGGCCAAGGATAAGGTCCAATCCTTAACATCTCTATGTCATGGTTTGACTCTAGTAATAAAAGATCACTTTCTGATATATTATCAATCAATCCCTGTGTAGCATGCCCAATATCAGTAGCTGTAGTAATCTTCTTGCCCTCTGCCAAAAAGTTGTACCCTACCGGCTCGGCGGCATCATGTGGAATGCTAAACGGTCTAACACATATATCACCTATTTCAAAGCAGCAACCTGTTGTGAAGCTCTTTCTATTTTCTAATTTAACTGGACCTAGGCCATTTTCCATTGCATCCCACGTTGACTCATTTGCATAGATTGGAATATCCTGCTTTCTTGATAATATTCCGGCTCCTCTTACATGATCTATATGCTCATGTGAAATTAATATAGCGCTGAGTTCCGCCGGGTTTTCACCGATAGAACAAAGCGCCTCTAATATTCGCTTTCCGCTAAGGCCTGCATCAATCAGAAGCTTTGTCCGTTCTGTCCCTATAAATAAGGCATTCCCGCTGCTTCCGCTGAACAAACTGCAAAACTTTATCATTTATATTCACCTGCTAGCCTAATAGTTTTATGTGTCAAGATTGCACTCTATCGGAGCCCTTGAAATATCTGCTCCAAGCGCCCTTAGCTTACAAACCAGATTTTCATAGCCTCTGTCTATATATTTAATATTTGTTATTTCTGTGGTTCCACTTCCAACAAGACCTGCTAATACCATTGCAGCCCCTGCTCTTAGGTCAGTTGCCTTAACTGGTGCACCTGAGATAGGTATTCCACCTTCAATAACCGCAATTCTACCCTCTACGCGTATCTTTGCTCCCATTCTCTTGAGCTCATCAACATACTGAAATCTTGAATCCCATACTCCCTCTGTAATTGTGCTGAGTCCCTTTGCTAAAGTGAGCAGCACTGCAGCCTGCGGATGCAAGTCGGTAGGAAAACCAGGGTATGGCAGAGTCATAATATTGACATTTTTAACAACTCCACTATTTGAAATTGTAATGGCATCTTCATCCTCAACTACCTTTATACCCATCTCAATAAGCTTTGCTGTCAGTGACTCCATATGCTTTGGTATTATGTTCTTGACAGTAACCTCACCCTTTGTAGCAGCCGCTGCAATCATAAACGTACCGGCTTCTATCATGTCAGGAATTATTGAATGAGTACAACCACCCTTTAGGGCAGGCACTCCCTTGATCTTTATAACGTCTGTTCCAGCACCTCTTACATTCGCTCCCATGGCGTTTAAGAAGTTAGCAACATCAACCACGTGAGGTTCTTTTGCTGCGTTTTCAATAATGGTCTGTCCTTTTGCCATAACTGCTGCAAGCATAAGGTTAATAGTAGCACCTACGCTAACAACGTCAAGATAAATCTGTGCACCTGTAAGCTCATCAGCCGATATCTTTACAATACCATGCTCTATTTCTACAGTTGCGCCCATTGCCTGAAAACCCTTTATATGCTGGTCAATTGGCCTAAAACCAAAATCACAGCCCCCGGGCAGGGAAACCTCTGCTTTGCCAAACCTAGCAAGCAGTGCCCCTAATAAATAATAGGACGCCCTCATGCTCTTAACTAATTGATATGGAGCCGTCCAAGTATTTACCTTTGTTGAATCACAAATAATTGTATTTTCACTTTCTATAGTAATGTCTGCACCTAACTTGCCAAGAATATCTATGAGAACCTTGACATCCATAATGTCCGGAACATTTTCTATTCTACAAACGCCATCTATCATAAGCGCAGCAGGCAAAATAGCCACTGCAGCATTCTTTGCACCACTAATAGTAACTTCTCCGGAGAGAGTACATGGACCGTTTATAATAAACTTTTCCAAATCTATTTACACCAACCTTCTAACACCATCTAAAAATATGGTAGAATATTTGCCTTTATCCTTTGTTGCTTAAGTAAATTTCTCTTAAATGTTTGTAAAAAAATCTAGTATGTTAAAAGCAAAAAGCAAGACCCTAGAATTATTCCACACTATTATATCACTAAGTATACAATTATTCTATACCAATTATATGCAATATAATAATTATTTCGACGTTCCTGCAGTTGTTGCTTTCGCTAAAATATCGTCTCCATTTCTTGCATTAAAGTAATATTCATCCCCGTTTGAGGTTACAATTCTCC
>JAEZFR010000506.1 GCA_023417285.1 Bacillota bacterium | reverse complement strand
CTCAGAGTATTACTATAGGCGATATAGAGCATTATTCTGACCTAAAGCCTAGTACTTGCAAGCCCCTCTCCACTTATCCCTTTGAGAGAGCACTTGCATCTGAAGGTATGGCATTTATATGTGAAGTCAAGAAGGCGTCCCCTTCAAAGGGTATTATTTCTCATAGATTCCCATATTTAGATACTGCCAGAGAGTATGAAAGTGCAGGCGCTAGTGCAATATCAGTGCTTACAGAGCCTAAATTTTTCCTTGGCAGTGACATCTATCTTAGTGAAATAAAACAACATGTAGCAATTCCGGTGCTTAGGAAGGATTTTATTATAGATGAATATCAGATATATCAGTCTAAGTTAATTGGAGCAGACGCTATTTTACTAATCTGCTCGCTACTTGATACCAAGACCCTTTGTAGATATATTGAGCTTGCAGACAGCATAGGACTATCCTGCCTTGTTGAGGCGCACAGCCAAGAAGAGATTGAGAGTGCCCTTGCCGCTAAGGCGCGCATAATAGGTATCAACAATCGAAATCTTGAAACATTTGAGGTTGACATTAATACAAGTATTTCATTAAGAAAATATGTCCCTGATAATATAATCTTTGTATCAGAAAGTGGTATCAGTACCATAGAGGATATAAGAAAGCTTTGCGATATCAATGCTTCCGCGGTACTAATCGGTGAAGCCTTTATGAGGAGTAACAACATATCGCAAAGCCTGAGCAACTTAAAAGGGGCACTATCTAGGAACTAAATGACTTTTTGCAAAATGCTGCTAGAACCTTAGATAACTTTTGAGAAGGTCCTAAACATTTTTTAAATAGGTCGAGATTCAAATTATTAATAAAATATTCTAGCTTGAATATATTTTTAGTTTTTATAACCTGATTCAAGGAGGGGGCTATGATCAAAGTCAAGATATGTGGTCTGAGCAGAGTGGCTGACATTTTAGCAGTAAATATAGCAAAGCCTGATTATGTCGGCTTTGTATTCGCAAAAAGTAAAAGACAGATAACATTAGAAATGGCAGTTAATCTAAAAGCGTATTTGAACAAAAGCATTAAAACAGTGGGTGTATTTGTCAATGAAAGCATAGAAACCATAGAACTTCACTATCTATCAGGTGTTATAGATATGGTTCAGCTTCATGGTGATGAGGATAATTCGTACATATCCAAGCTAAAGAGCACTGTTCCATTAGATATTATCAAAGCAGTAAGGATACAAACCTCCTCTGATATTGTGAGAGCAAATAACTACAAAAGCGACTACCTTCTTTTGGACGCTTATAGCGATGATTGTTATGGTGGCACTGGCAACACCTTTGATTGGAGTGTTATACGTGAAATAAATAAACCCTTTTTTCTTGCAGGGGGTATTAATTCAGATAATATTTCTCTTGCAATAAACACTGCAAATCCCTTTTGTATAGACGTTAGCAGCGGTGTTGAAACAGAAGGTCAAAAGGATCAAAGCAAAATAATGAACTTAGTTAGGAGTGTGAGATTAAATGGATAGAGGACGATATGGTATTTTTGGTGGACAGTATGTTCCTGAGACCTTGGTAAATGAATTAATAAGTATTGAGAAAAATTATAACTTTTACAAATCTGATCCCGAATTTATGAAGGAATTGTCAGTCCTCCTGTGTGACTATGCAGGAAGACCTTCTCTTTTGTATTATGCTGAAAAGTTAACAGAGGCCTTAGGTGGTGCAAAGATATACCTCAAAAGAGAAGATCTAAATCATACTGGATCGCATAAAATCAACAATGTTCTAGGGCAGCTTCTATTAGCAAAGCGTATGGGAAAGACTAGGGTCATTGCAGAAACAGGCGCAGGGCAGCACGGTGTTGCCACTGCTACTGCAGCAGCTCTAATGGGTTTGGAATGTGAAATATTTATGGGCCATGAGGATACCTGCAGACAGGCTCTAAATGTTTTTAGAATGGAGCTCTTAGGTGCAAAAGTTCATAGTGTTATGAGTGGTACTCAGACACTAAAGGATGCTGTAAATGAAGCCTTTCGCGAATGGACTACAAGAGTAGATGATACCTTTTATGTCTTTGGCTCAGTAATGGGCCCTCATCCTTACCCCGAGATGGTTCGTGATTTTCAGAGCGTTATTGGAAAGGAAGTTAAACAGCAAATACTCAAAAAAACCGGAAATCTTCCGGATGCCGTTATTGCCTGCTGTGGAGGCGGTAGTAATGCGATGGGGCTATTCTTTGATTTTATAGGGAATGAAAATGTTGAGCTCATTGGTTGTGAAGCTGCAGGAAGAGGTGTTCATACAAGTGATACTGCTGCTACAATTGCCACAGGCAGCGTAGGCATATTTCATGGTATGAAGTCTTATTTCTGTCAGGATAAATATGGACAGATTGCACCTGTTTACTCTATTTCAGCAGGACTTGATTATCCCGGCATTGGCCCTGAGCATGCATATCTTCATGATATAGGCAGAGCACAGTATGTTTCAATTACCGACGATGAAGCGGTTGAGGCATTTCGTTATCTGACACGAACTGAGGGAATTATTCCTGCAATAGAAAGTGCCCACGCCGTTGCGTATGCCATGAAGCTTGCACCAACCATGAATAATGGTCAAAGTATTGTAATATGCCTATCCGGCAGAGGTGATAAAGACGTTACCTCTATAGCAAAGTATATGGGGAGGGATTTGTGTGAATAAGATATCTGCTGCTTTTAAAGATAGAAATGCTTTTGTAGCATTTATAACTGCTGGAGATCCAAACCTGGAAACCACGAGAAATTTGATTATATCAATGGCTGAAGCTGGCGCGGATTTAATTGAGCTAGGTCTCCCCTTCTCCGATCCCGTTGCAGAGGGCCCTGTTATTCAGCGAGCAAGTCAGCGCGCACTTTTAGCAGGAACTACCACCGATAAGATATTTAATATGCTCTCTAGCATAAAAGATAGTATAGAAGTACCCTTAGCTATTATGACCTATATCAATCCCGTGTTTAAATATGGGTATGAAAGCTTTTTCAGAAAGTGCAACGAATGTAGTATAAGTGGTATTATCATACCCGATTTGCCATTTGAAGAGCACAGCGAGATACTTCCCTATTGCAAAAAATATTATGTTTGTTTAATTTCTATGATTGCGCCAACCTCAGCAGAACGCATTTCAATGATTGCTGCTCGTTCAGAGGGCTTTATTTACTGTGTCTCCTCAATGGGTGTAACGGGTATAAGGAGTTCTTTTGATACAAAAATAAATGAAGTCATTTCATATATCCGCTCCGTTTCAACCAATCCTGTTGCACTTGGCTTTGGAATATCAACTCCGGAGCAGGCAAAGGAGCTTATACAGTATGCTGATGGCATTATTGTTGGCAGCTCTATTGTAAAAATTATTGAAGAGCACGGTGAGGCATGTATTGAGCCTGTTTGCAGATATATCGCTACTATGAAAAATGCTTGTATGAATTTGGACAAAAAAAGAGGTTAGTCGTTGTGACTAACCATGTAAAGGGGGTCAAAATGTATTTTGTGAGGTCAGTTATATATTGACCCTTATTACAATTTTTTATACAAGTATTTTTAAAAATATTTTTTGCACTGTCGGACAATAATAAATTTAATCTTATTATATCGGACAATAATAAGTTTAATCTTATTATAAATGGGGTGTAAATAATATGGAGCTTCAGAATAATGTTCTAAACGCTGAATCACTGCACGAGGATAACTGCCTGAGCGTTGTGTCCTCTAGGCTAAAACCAGGAGAAGTCCTTATTTTGGATGTCGGAAATAACTATTATCATCAAAATGACAAACTATACGATATTCTATCAAGCAATGGGTATTACGTAAGAAAAACCTTAGTTAATGGCAGGAATCAGCTGCTTGTTGCTCAAATGGACGAAAAACATAAGATGTACTGATATACACTAAGCATCTATTACTTTAAAGGGTAGACTGTATCCTAATAGTTAAACACAGCTTCTTTTTCTGTGTCTTACTACTAGGGTGCAGGGTTACCCTTTTTGCGTTTATAAAATCATGAAACCTCTAAATTCTACTATTTATCAAAAGCTACAAAAAAAATTAAAAATTATAAAACTTTCTAATATTTGGGGTGTATATATGTATGTAGGCATTAAAACTATTGAATAAAAAATATATGGGGTACTTAATGAGCCTGGGGATATCAGACCTTACCATAATAAAAGAATATAGAAGGAATAACAAAAAAGGCCTGGGACATCTTTATGAGAGGTACAACAAATATGTTTATTCCATTGCTTATAACTTCTCGGGAAATAAAGAAGACGCTCTAGATATCACGCAAGAGGTTTTTATATCAGCTTTTAAGGGGCTTGAAACCTTCGATGAGAAGTATTCTTTTTTGCCTTGGATAAAGAAAATCACTGTTAATAAGTGTATAAACTTTAGGCGTGGAAAAAAGGATCAAATTTCTTTAAATGAGACACTCCCTAGTGGAGATGAATTCCAGGATACTCTTGCCTCTAATGACAGAGTGGATAGTGTTTTGGAGTGTAAATCAACAAAGGTTATTCTGCTAAGCTCAATAAATAACCTGGATAGTAAAACAAGAATGGCAATCCTGCTAAGGCACATGAAAAATATGAAGTACGAGGATATTGCCAGTAACATGAAAATCCCTCTCGGAACGGTAAAAACACTTATACATAACGGACGAAAGCAACTGAAGGAAGACTTGAGACAGCAAGGGGTATGGGGAAGCTAAATTATGTATGGATGCTGAATTATAGCAGACGCTAAGTAATTTAGGAGAGGCTTAATATACTGGGAGGTTTAAACAATGAGCTGTAATTTAATAGATACATCACTTTTACAAGATTTTATAGAAGGTAACTTAGATTCCTTGGAAAGGACCTTTGTTGAAGCACACCTTAATATCTGCGCACATTGCAGAAAAGAGGCTGCAGATATTAAGCTGATTATGTGGGATTTGTCGGATAAATCAAACTATGATGTTGAATACCCGCCGGAGCTTAACTCGTTAGGGATTGAATTAATTGATAAGCTTGCGAAGGACAATAGGAGAACCACCACCAAAGTTTGGGATGCTCAAAAGCAAAACTTTAAGAACTCAAGTTCATTTATAAAGTATTTACCTGGAGCAAAGCAGGCTCCTAAATTCTTGAAAAAGGCGTCAAACGGTATAAAAGAGGGTGCTAAAGCCTTAATTGCTAAGTAGTCTAGGAGGAGAAGGCATGTTTATTCTATATATTATATTAAAAATATTGCTGTTTTTCTTGCTAATCATTGCAATTTTGCTTTTAATGGTACTCATAATACCTTTTACATACTTTTCTTGTGGAAGTCGTTTGGAGGTTTTTGAGTCTAATGGTAGCATTAAATGGCTGTTTGGAGCACTAGGCATTAACTATAAATACAATTCAAATGGGTTAAGTGCATATATTAATATATTTTTCATCTCAAAACATATAACAATTAAAACCATGGTAACAAAGGGTACCTCAATTAAGATAACTGAGCTCAAAAAAGGTAAGTCTGACAGTAAAAATATGGTTATTTCAGCTGATTTAATTAAAAGTATGCTCCATTATGCCTTAAAAGCACTTAAATACCTTAAACCCCAAGCTTTTGAGGTCAGGTTAAGATATGGGTTTGAGGACCCATCTTTGACAGGCATGGCATGTGCTGCTGCAGGTATTATTACCAGCGCTGCTGCACAATACGATATAGTACTACATCCTGTTTTTGATGATGAAGTGCTTGAGGGAAGTTTTTTGATTGGTGGAAGAGTTCAAATACTCCGAGTAGTAATAATAGGTCTGGAGTGTTTGTTTTCTAAGCCATTTAGAAATATATATATCAAAAAAATTAAACAAAAAATAAGAGGAGGTAATTGATATGGCTGCATTTGATTGTAGTGATAGCATCAATTTAATTTTTGAGAAATTGGAGAACTTTTTTAAGACAAAGACTGTAGTTGGTGAACCAATACAAATAGGAGAGACTACTTTAGTACCTTTTATCAGTGTTGTCTTTGGAATGGGAAGCGGTGGTGGAAGTGAAAATGTAGATAAGGGGTCATCAGCTGGTGGTGGCGGAGCTGGCTCCGGAGCAAAAATATCACCTACAGCAGTACTTGTTATTCAGGGTAGTAAGGTTGAGCTTCTCCCTATCAACAAGTCGGGTGGCCTAGACAAGCTACTAGATTTGGTTCCAGGTATTATTGACAAAATTGATTGCATGAAAAAAGGTCCTTCTACTGGTGATGAAGAAGTGACCAACGAAATATAAAAAAAGTTTATAAATGGCATGTGATGAGAACTAAGGTAATACTATATTCTCATCACATGCCATTTTAATTACAAAAATATATTAGCTGTTAGTGCAGCTATAATTTTACTCTCTCCCAGCCCCGTACGGCTGCGTCCGTAAAAAAGCTGCACTAGGCGTTTGCATGTTTTGCTGTGCTTCTTACGCTAAGTGCAGCTATAATTTTACTCTCTCCCAGCCCCGTACGGCTGCGTCCGTAAAAAAGCTGCACTAGGCGTAAGAAGCACTATGGTATAAAAACCTCCAAGGCTTGTTGTTTAAATTCTATTTTTGCAGGAAAATAATCTGACTTTTCACCGTCTAAAGTAATGGGCACCGGGGTATCACTCATTATTTCACAGGTTTTTGACTTTATGATAATAACACTTTTGTTATCAAGGGACTCATGGTTAAGCACCTTAAAAAAAATGCTAGCTAAGTTGATATTAGAACACTTTTTCAAAAGAATAATATCCATCAGTCCATCAGTTAGGTCTGCTTCCTTAGATATATTAGAAAAGCCTGCCGCTTCTGTTCCATTAATTACGAGAAATAATAAAAATGAACCTTCTATGTACTTGTCATCTGCCTTCACTTTTAAGTTAAAGGGCTTGATATTTTTAATCTCTGTGATTCCTTTTAAATAGTATGCAAATGGGCCAAAGTTCTTCTTTAATTCATTATCGGTATTAAATGATACGTCTACAAAATTACCACCCGCAAAAGTACTAAGGAAAAACTGAGAGTCATTTATGTACCCAACATCACTTTTCATCGTATTGCCCTGTAGAATTACATTTAGACTTTCTTTAAGGTTATAGATACCTAGACACCTTGCATAGTCGTTGCAGGTACCAGAAGGAACTATACCCAATGGCAGGTTAATCCCATTCATAAGCATAATATTAGCAACATAGTTAATAGTACCATCTCCACCTGAAGCTATGACAAAGTCGTACTTTCCAGAATTTAAGGTGTTAATTAAGTATTCAGTATTAGAGTTCATTAATCTATATGGTTGGATCAAAATCCCCTTATCCTGAAAGGATGCCAATATAAAGTCTAGCTCGCTAGGAACCTTATGTCCTCCCGACATCGGGTTGTATATTAATAGTACTTGTTTCAAATGAAAAACCATCCCTTCTTAAGTAACTTATTACCTTATACACAAATAACTTGTTTACTCTGCCAATATCGGAAAAACATTCATTACTAACAAAACTACTCATAATATATAATACTTTAATATTATAATAAAATCAAACATTCTGTACCAAATAATTCCTTGTATAGAACTTGCTTACATACCAAAACAGGGCTTTACACTAAATTTTAGTTTAGTAATAACGCCCTGTTCCGAATTCACCAATTTATTTTATTTTGGTACTACGCTCTTTTCAGCCATCTCAATGGCTTTCTTGACCATGTTACCGCAATCTCTTGATGAGACGGATCCCCATCCCTCACGTGAAACTGTGTCGTAGACGCCAAGCTCTTTGGCAATTTCCTCTTTCAAGGCTTCTGACATATAACTCTTATGCCTACTCATGGACACTGCCTCCTTTTTAATGAAACAGCACGCATTCCATTTATTTAAATTGGTAAACAGTATTAGTTTGTTCAAAACAATATTAATTATTTAGGTAATTAATTCTATACCTTAAACAGCTTGTTCTTGTTTTCCACAATACCAACAGTTTTATTTTTTTTCGTATTAACTATTGACACAAAATATAGATATATATTAGCAATGTACTAAACAATATTTTGTGTTTCATCAAATTTTGATGATTATATTAGGGTTTTTACCTTGTTTTTTTCCACACAAAACAGCTGTTCTGTGGAAAACATGAATTTACTCAATACCCTTCAAATGCAGTATCCTTGCACATTTCATCATTATTTGAACATATGCATGTGGATATATTTTAAAAAATGTGGATAACTCAAAAAGTTATCCACAACACCTTTGAACAAACCTAAATTGCACTTTATTGATATATATATCAATGTACTGCAAATATAAAAAAGAGCTCTACTCAGCTATTATTAGTAGCAGTCGCAGCGCTCTTTTAATCCACTGTTGTTATTCAATATTCATACTAATATCCACAGAATTTGCAGAATGTGTGAGTTTCCCAACTGAAATAATATCCACACCTGTTTTTGCAATACCTGCAATTGTCTCTTCTGACACATTACCTGATGCTTCAGCCAATGCTCTCTTGTTTATGAGTTTAACTGCTTCCGCCATCTGATCATTTGTCATATTATCAAGCATTATAATGTCAACGCCACAGTCTAGTGCCTCTTGAACTTCTTCTAGAGACTCGGTTTCCACTTCTATCTTGACAGTATGCGGAATGCTCTTTTTTACAGCTTCAACAGCATTTTTAATGCCACCAGCAGCAGCAATATGATTATCCTTTATTAAAACTCCATCTGATAAAGAAAATCTATGATTAGAACCGCCACCACAGCCAACTGCGTATTTTTCCAGTAGTCTTAGTCCAGGGGTCGTCTTTCTGGTGTCTGTTACCTTTACGCCCGTTCCCTCTACCAATCTTACATACTTATTAGTCATAGTTGCTATTGCGGACAATCTCTGCATAAAGTTTAACGCAGTTCTTTCAGCCTTAAGAAGTGCTCTAGTAGAGCCTTTTACCTCTGCAATAATATCTCCTTTTTTTACAGCATCTCCATCTTTGATAAAAGCAGTAAATTCAACATCCTTATCAAGTATATTAAACACCTGCTTTGCAACTATAAGCCCTGCTATGACCGCATCCTGCTTTGCAAGAAATGTAGCACGGGTTACTGATTCCTCACTAATAATATTATCGGTTGTAATATCACCTAATGGCATATCTTCCTTTAGTGCAGTCATAATTGTATCCGTTATATATAATACGTCCAATTTCATATAATCTATCCTCCTTAAACCACTATTTCTATACTGTCTCCTGCATCTGTTCTATAGATTTAATTATGCTTCTTCTCCAATTTATATCATCGGTATTACTAAAATCCGACCTAAAGTGTGCTCCCCTACTTTCTTCCCTTTGCAAAGCCGCTTGTATAACAATTCCAGCAACAAGTAGCATGTTTTCAATTTCTATCTTAGTAAGACTAAATCCGGACAATTCACTACACTCAGCTTTTAATTGCTCGATAATATCCTCCGCCTCCGAGAGACCTTCTCTGTTTCTTATTATTCCTACTTTTTTTGTCATGGTAATTTGTATCTTTTTCTTGATATCATAAAGCAAATTGTCATTTATACTAGACATATTATAATCTTCAAAAAATGCAACAGGCTCATAGTCATTTATATAATGCTTCTTTTCATTGATATCAACAGCAATTTTATGACCAAAAACTAGCCCCTCCAATAATGAGTTGCTAGCGAGTCTATTTGCCCCATGTATTCCAGTACATGCAACCTCTCCACATGCATATAGTCCATCAACATTAGTGCGGCCATGAACATCTGTGCGTATTCCTCCCATGCAGTAGTGCTCTGCTGGTGCTACAGGTATGTAATCCTTTGACATGTCAATGCCATAGTCAAAACAGGTCTTAAAAATATTAGGAAATCTATTCTCAAGGTAATCCCGTGTTTTAAACGTAATATCTAGAAAAACATGCTCCGTATTGGTATTGGCCATTTCCTGAAATATTGCTCGAGATACTACGTCTCTAGGTGCTAGCTCTCCCAATTCATGATATTTCTTCATGAAACGTTCCCCATTAATATTCTTAAGCTGAGCACCTTCTCCTCTTACAGCCTCGGATATGAGAAAACTCTTATCTTGTGGTAGATATAGTACTGTAGGATGAAACTGAATGAACTCCATGTCCATAGCTACAGCCCCAGCTCTGAGGCACATAGCCACTCCATCTCCTGTTGCAACTTCTGGGTTTGAAGTATGAGAATATATCTGACCAAATCCTCCCGTTGCTATTACAACAGAAGGAGCCTTAAATAATCTAATTTTACATGTATCTTCATCAAAAACATATACCCCATAGCATTTACCATCCTTATTCGCTAGTTCAACTGCATAGCTTCTTTCATGAATAGAAATATTTTCTCTTTCTTGTGCTACGGCAATAAGCTTATCACATACCTCTTTACCTGTCGTATCCCCTGAATGAATAATTCTATTAACGCTATGAGCACCTTCTCTTGTAAGCGCTAGTTTATGAGCTCCATTTTTATCAAAGTTAACCCCTAAACTGCAGATATTCATAATATTTTGAGCTGCCTCTTGAACTAGAACCCAAACACTATTATTGTCGCAAAGCCCTGCACCTGCAAACAACGTGTCCTTGAAGTGTAATGCTGGGGAATCATTCTTCTCATCTAAGGAAACAGCTATTCCCCCTTGTGCAAGAACAGAATTGCTCATTTCTAGTGTCTCCTTAGTTATTATTGCGATATCTTTATCAGAATTAACTTCCAATGCAGTATATACCCCTGCAATACCACTCCCGACTATAACTACATCCTTATTGATCACGTCTATCTCGTAATCGTTTCTGTTGACTTCTTCCATAGTGGGAACCACCTTTCAGCCTTCAGCTTTTCTGAAGTATATACCTTTATCTACAAACCTCAAGCATCCTGTTGAGACATATTGCAGCCTTTTCTATTATATCTTTGTCTAAATTTATTTGGTATTGCTTATTAAATAATGCATCATGAACACTTTGTAATGATGTTTTCTTCATGTTTGGGCAAATTAGGCCGGGAGACATCAAATAGAAAGTTTTATCTGGGTTTTGTTGCTTTAGAGTATATAGAACTCCCATTTCAGTTCCTATAATAAATTTCTTTTCGTAAGAGTTCCTCGCATAGTCTATAATCTGCTTTGTACTTCCAGCAAAGTCAGCTAATTCAACAACATCATTTCTACACTCTGGATGAACCAAAAGCTTAGCATCTGGGTGTAGTTTCTTTATTTCTATAACCTCATCAGGCTTAATTTTATGGTGAGTAATACAATATCCGTCCCATAGAATTATGTTCTTATTTGGTGCTAACTTCTGTATGTAAGTAGCCAGGTTTTTATCTGGAACAAAGAGTATGTCTTTTTCTTTTATAGAATTGATAATCTGCAGTGCATTTGATGATGTACAGCAGATGTCACACTCGGCCTTAACCTCTGCACTTGAGTTTATGTAACACACTACTACCGCACCGGGATACTTCATTTTTGCAATCCTCAGATCTTCGGCTGTAACCATATCAGCCATAGGACACCCCGCATTTATTTCTGGCAATAGAACTGTTTTTTCGGGTGAAAGTATCTTTGCACTTTCCGCCATAAAATGCACACCACAGAATACAATTGTATCTGCAGTACTCTTAGCACAATACTGGCTTAGTGCAAAAGAATCACCGACTATATCTGCGACCTCCTGTACTTCGTCCACCTGATAATTGTGAGCCACTATTACTGCATTTCTCTCTTGCTTCATTTTGTTTATATTTTCAATTAATAAATCTTTATTCATTTTTCCCTCTCACATATGTATTTTGCCTTAAAATACGTTTATTTCTGCATTTATTTTAATACTTATAGGGGGCTTTGTAAATGGTTTAACAAACAAAAAGAGACCATCTTATATGCTATTTTTTGTAATTTATAGTAAAAGTATTGTATAGTAATGAAATGAATCCTTTTATAAGTATTTTTTATAGATATCATCTCATTTTAAATTTTATTGCCTAAACCCATTTCTCATTATATTCTCAACATGTTCTCTCTTTATTCTTTGTATATTCTCTATAATAAAACAAAACCCCATGCTATTAA
>JAEZFR010000452.1 GCA_023417285.1 Bacillota bacterium | reverse complement strand
GGACAGGATTATCGACTGTTTTAGAGAAGACAAATACATACTGGAGGGAAAAGCTAGGGAATATCTTGCTAGATTTATGTTTTACGGTAAAGAGCCATATAAAAAGATTAAAGACTTATCTGGGGGTGAAAGGGTTAGACTAAAATTGTGTATGTTATTATTTGAAGAAACTAATCTGCTGATACTGGACGAGCCTACTAATCATCTTGACATAGACTCGATTGAAACTCTGGAGGAAGCGCTAGAAGATTTTAAAGGTTCTATATTATTTATATCACATGATAGATATTTTATTAATAGAATGTGTAACCGAGTAGTTGCTATAGAAGAATGTAAGTTTGTAAGTTATCCAGGCGATTACGATAACTATAAGAATAAGAAAAATGATAGGCTTGTTCAAGAAGGACAGTACCAAGAGGCAAAAAAAGTAATAAAAGTTTGTGATAAGATTAGTACAAAAGAATTTAAAGGCGAGATAGACATAACAAGGCTTGAAAGTGAAATAAAACTATTAGAGGCTGAGATTAAAGAAATCGATACTCGCATGTATATGCCCAATCTCAGCCATGATGAGTTAAATAAACTCTATTGTGAAAAGGAAAACCTTGATAGGAAATTAGAAAAAATGATTGGGATGTGGTTAAGTAAATAAAAATTTTCTTAGTACTGTGTCTATATTAGCTGATATCCGTTGTTATCTTTGACTGGTAAGGTTCGTCTCCACTAAAATGTTCAAATCGGAACACGAGGGTCGGATATTACTTATTGTCCTCCACCACAATTTGTCCGAAAACCTTTAATATCAAGGGGTTTTCGGACTTTTTATTGGCGGTTTTACAGTAACGGTGAACGTATAACAAAGAGATTAGAGTGGTTAGGGTAGAAAGCCTTAACCGCTCTAATCTCTTTGTATGTCCAATGTGTTCGAAAATAATTGTAGTTATGGTTATAATTTTATTCGTTCACCTTTAGTGCGGACTTTATTTTTTTATGGAATTTTGAAGAGAAAATGTGATATGATGGCAGAGTGCTATATTTTTCTTATCTGAGTTTGACGGAGTATGAGTGCAAAGCGCGTAAAATTTATATTTTGTGGGGTGCATTATGGGTTTTAACGTAATAGTATTTTTATGCACATTGGGTTGTTGCCTGATATCAATTTTCATTGCCGGTAAATCTCAGACCAAGGATTATCAGGAATGGTTTGACAGCCTGAATCACCCGGATAACGCATTACTGTCGAGAATAATGCGTTATTTAGGTGTTATTGTCTATCTGATGTTTGGCTTTATTTTATACAATGTTATTGAAAACAACAATATTATTCCCATAGTCCTGACAGTTGTTGTTATCCTGCTGTTGGGCTTATCCCCTTTATTACTCGAAAAAACAAAAAATCTAAAAGTGTTTTTCTATGCCATGCTCATATTCCCTGCTATCCTGCCGGTATTGGCATTCTTTTTACTGCAAACCAACCTTGTCTTTGCAATACTGGTAATAGCATACTTTTTATGGATACTATACGAGATGTCATACTTTTACCGTCTTATGAAGCTGAACAAATAGTATTTTAAGATTCTTTCAATCAACAATATCAATTAATATCAATTAATATCAGTAATATCAATAATATCAATAATATCCCATTTCTTACAACAGTCGTTATGTATACTAAAGCATTATGGCATTGAAGAAAATAGACAATAAATTCTCTGTATTAGTGTTCTGTTTATTCACGACAAAGTTTACATACGTAACAGTGGGGGCTTCAATACACACCCCCCCTGCACACATATAGTCAATAATCATTTATCGTGGAATGATTATTCAAATGGAAAGCCTTACGGACTGGATTATATTAGATATGCATTTGTTTGACAAAACGCACGAAAGCAATAAGTAATATTGCTGATTTGATAGCTGTGAAGTAATTTATATAGATACAATTTTTCATTGATAATATAATGTTTTCGGAGGGACGCACTATGGAACTTCAAAACTGATTCTTGAAAAGCTAAATAGTATGGATTCAGATATAAAAGACCTAAAAAGTTAAGTCAAAACAATAGGTAACCAAGTGACAAAGATTGAAAATAAACATGGTGTTAAATTTGATTCTCTCTTGGATGGATATAAGCAGTTATATGAAGAACAGCAGAAAATTAAAAACGACACTAAAGATATAAAGGAAACTCTAGATTTACATGAAGTGAAATTATTAAAAGTAAAATAGAGTGACTAAAAAAATGCAAAAGCTATCTCATTGATGGCTTTATTTTTTGTGATTTAGAGTCATCGTTAAAAGATAGGGGTATTAGTTAAAGCTTAAATAATCGTTCAAAATCAGAAGACACGTAAATATTTTGGGACAGCTACTACATATGGAGTATGTAGTATTGATAACAAGAGTGAGAGCATAAATGGTTTTAAAGTTAGTTCCGCCAAGGGAATATTTAATGATAGGAAGTTAAATTGACAGGAAGCCCTTTTAATTATGAATCGCTCAGTTCACTACTTTCTACCTCATTTAATGTCCTGCCATCAGAGGTTTTCCAAGCTTCGCGAGCGTTAATCGATGTTCCAGTCACAAAGCATGCAGCTTCAGCTGGACTTCGTAAGGGGATATCTGACTTTAAAATCCCATCAGGGCTTATTTTAAGCGAAAAATTTTCCCTAGCCTTCTTTGCGTGCTTAGGGCAGGAGGGTGCTATCTTGATTTTTATCTTACTACCTGTAAGAAGCACAAAGCCATCACTTGTTCGTATCCCTCTGGCATTACTATTCCCCTGTTTGAGCTCAAAAACTACTTCTGGGGTGGTAGCGTCAGAATATTCACCAGATTTTAAACGGACTGATTGAGTAAGAGGCTCAAATACCTTATGACCTAAGGCACCCATTACAATTCTTGCATAATCAATGAATTCCTCAAGCTCACTTTCTTTTTCTTCTGTGACATGTCCTGAGTTTGGATCTTTATCATTCTTTACAACACTTCTACCGGCATTTTTAGCCATGTTACAGAAACGATTTTCAAGATAGCTAATTTCGGTCGGTCCAAATGAATTATTTGATGTGGCAAATGCTACAGCTACAGTCCAATAGTCTTTTTCTTGATTTTGAACGTGCTCTTTCAAACGAAGCAGGATTCCCTCACCATTTTTTCTCACGCCTGCCTGTCCAACATAAACAACATCCTGACCTGTCTCATCAGAGATGCCAAAAAGGAAGTAAACACCACTTTGCTTTAGAATAGTAATATCCTTACATTTATCCAGCTCAGTGCGAGGAATTTTATATGCTACGCCGGTCCAGTTAGCAAGAGTACACTTGATGCGCCCGGTTGGGGTGGCATCCATCAAAAATAGGTTTATACTTTTTCCACGTGAAGCCATATCTATTCCTCCAATGTAATGTTTCATGCAATAAAATACTCTGGTTATATAAAAATTTTGAATTATAAGTTATCATTATGTAAAAAGCAATTTAAATAGTTTCTGCAATAGTAAATGTTATTTAAATATTATGAAAGAATTCGCCTTATGTAAATAAAATCCACCTTCGCTCATCCTTTCAATATCTTCAAATACCTGTCCAGCATCTCCTCAACATAACCGCCCACAAGCAATGCCATTTGCTCATGGCTACCGGTTTGATAATAAGAAGAAAAACAGTCATAATATTTCTTCCGGTCAGCAAATTTAATATTGATTGCAGGAAAACCCGCTGAGTTCAACTCAAAATTGAGGAGTAGCCTGCCTGTTCTGCCGTTTCCATCAATAAACGGATGAATCCCCTCGAAAAGTAGGTGAAATAAGGCTACCTGTTCCACAGGATGCATTGTTTTTGCCATTTCTTCATGCCTTGTAATAAGCTGCTCCATCTGCACAGGAACAAGGTATGGCTGCGGGGGCTCATGTTTGGCACCCATGATTCTAACCGGAATCCTACGGTAAATGCCTCTGTCCTCAGGCCTGTCATTCAAAACAAGGCTGTGGATTTCTTTAATAACCCGTTCGCTGAGAGGAACCTTTTCCTGGACCAATTTCAACATATACTCAAAAGCATCCCTGTGTCCAATAACCTCAAGGTGGTCTTTCAGAGGCTTGCGGTCAATTGTCATACCTTCAAGTACCATGGCTGTTTCCTGAAGAGTAAGAGTGTTTCCTTCTATGGCATTTGAGTTATATGTGAATTCAACTAAAAATTCATCCTTAAGTCGCGCCACTTCTCCAGCTGTCAGAGGGCGTAGGGTATCAAGGACAGCTTTCTTTTCATCAATTTGGGAAAGCAGTTCATTAAGCTTATTATTCCTAAATCGGCTTACCCGACCATCTTCAGGCTTTGGGCTATCAGCAGGAATCAACCAGACACGTCCTGCCCGTCTTGCATCTTTTATTTTTCCAGCAGCACAGAGGATTCGCACCTGCCTATCGGATATATCCCATTTTTCTGCTGCTTGCTTTGCAGTTATAAAGTCCATGCAAAATCACCTCAAGGTATATTGTATTCCGATATCGGAAACATATCAAGGATTAACAACAAAATTTCCTCAAGCATAAAAATAAGTGCTAAAATATACCTGTAGAACTTGGACAATAACAGTTTTTATAAAATAACAATTTTAAGAATAAAAATGTACGGACGAATACTATCAACTTGGAGGTACTACAGATGAAGAATATAGAAGTAACTGCTGCCATTATAATTAATAATAATGAAATATTATGTATGCAAAGAGACAAGGCAAAATACGATTACATCTCATACAAATTTGAATTCCCTGGTGGAAAGATAGAAAATGGTGAAAGTAAAGAGACTGCCTTGATGAGAGAATTAGCTGAAGAAATGGATATAAACATTAATATTACAGCAGATGATTTTTACTTCACAGTGCAACATCAGTATCCCGACTTTTCAATAACTATGCATAGCTTTATCTGCAAGGTAGAAAATAGAGCTTTTGTTAGAAAAGAGCACATTTCACATAAATGGCTTAACCCAAAAGAATTGATTACACTTGATTGGGCAGCAGCAGATATTCCAATTGTGAATAAGCTAATGGAGGATATGGCATGAGTATTAAGGATGATTTAGCAAGAAGTCTCTACACTGGCTTTGTAGATAGTGCAGAAATTTCTCTAGCAGAATATCAGCCCAAATTACTTATTAACAATAGTAAACGGGGACAAAAAGTACTTACCAATATTGTTAGCGAACTAAATAAATGTGAGGAGTTCTTTTTCTCTGTAGCCTTTGTTACTAATAGCGGGGTTGCGTCTTTAATTAATATTCTTCAAGAGTTAGAAGATAAAGGCGTTAGGGGAAAAATTATTGCCTCTCAATATCAAAATTTTACTGAGCCGAGAGCTTTAAAAAGGCTAATTCAACTTACAAATTTAGAGGTTAGAATAGTAGTCGAAAATAACTTTCATGCTAAAGGCTATATTTTCAGAAAAAATGATAATTATACTCTCATAGTAGGTAGCAGTAACCTTACACAGGAAGCACTAAGTTATAATAAAGAGTGGAATATTAAGGTTTCTTCTATGGATGAAGGGGCTCTTCTAAAAGAAACGATAGATGAGTTTATGTATACCTTCAATAATGCTACAGTAGTAGATGAGGCATGGATTAAAGAGTATGAAAAGATATATGAAAGGGCAAATAATCGAGCTTTATTAAACCGTAACGATATATTACCTGAAGAAGAGGTAGGTAGCCAAATACCTTTGCCCCAAACCTACTCTAAAGTTGAACAGGGTACAACTACCGACGCAATACACCAAGATGAATCTAGCTATCATGTTATGGCAGACCCAGAAGCTGTAAATAATAATCCAGTTTCATCTATTCACAGAATAATGCCTAATAAAATGCAGATTGAGGCATTACTCTCTTTAGAAAACATGAGAAATGCAAACAAGACCAGAGCACTGCTAATATCTGCAACAGGAACTGGGAAAACATATCTCTCAGCATTTGATGTCAAAAAATTCAACCCTAATCGTTTCTTATTTATAGTCCATAGAGAAAACATTGCTCGGGCTGCTATGAAAAGCTTTCAAAGGGTACTGGGACAAAATGTTAGGATGGGAGTTTTGAGTGGAAGTAGAAAGGATTTTGAAGCTAATTATATTTTCAGTACTATACAGACCATTTCAAAAGATGACATTATATCTAGGTTTAATAGGGAACATTTCGATTACATAGTTATTGATGAGGTTCATAGGAGCGGGGCATCAACGTATCAAAAGGTATTAGATTATTTTAAACCTAAATTCTTGTTGGGCATGTCAGCCACTCCGGAGAGAATGGATGGCTTTGATGTTTTTAAGGCCTTTGATTATAACATTGCTTATGAAATACGCTTAAATAGGGCACTTGAAGAAAATATGCTGTGTCCGTTTCACTATTATGGAATAACTGATGTTGAAATAAATGGTGAGCTAATAAATGAGCAAACTGCTTTTAATTTTTTAGTTTCAGATGAGAGAGTTGAAAGAATAATCGAGAAGGCTAAGCTTTATGGTTGTGACCATGGAAGAGTTAAGGGGTTAATATTCTGTAGCAGAGTAGAAGAAGCACGTGAGCTTTCTAAGGCATTTAACGCTCGTGGCTTAAAAACAGTTTCGCTAGATGGAAGTAGCAGTGAAGAGGAAAGGGAAGCAGCAATATTGAGGCTAGAACAGGACGATAATCTGGATGAGTGTCTTGATTATATTTTAACTGTAGACATATTTAATGAAGGCGTTGATATTCCTTCTATTAATCAGATAATTATGTTAAGACCTACACAATCCTCAATAGTATTTATTCAGCAACTCGGCAGAGGCTTAAGGAAGATATTTAAAAAGGAATATGTAGTTGTAATAGATTTTATCGGGAATTATGCAAATAACTTTATGATTCCCATTGCATTGTATGGTGATAATTCATATAACAAGGATACTATAAGAAAGCTTATAAATACTGGTAATAGCATAATTCCAGGTTGTTCAACTATAAATTTTGATTTGATTACAAGGGAACGTATATATAAATCCATTGATACTGCTAATATG